>JAIVHE010000398.1 GCA_020201255.1 Desulfobacteraceae bacterium | reverse complement strand
TTATTGCATCAGATCCGAAAATGCAACATGCCATTCGCATTGCCGGAATGTCTGCCGGTTCCCCTTCTCCCATCATGATTTCCGGCGAAACAGGCACCGGCAAGGAACTGTTTGCCCAGTCCATTCACAACCACAGCCCGAGAAAGAAAAAACCGTTTATTCCCGTCAATTGTGCAGCCATACCGGAAAACCTGCTGGAGGGCATATTGTTCGGCACTTCCAGAGGCTCTTTTACCGGAGCCATTGACAAGCCGGGCCTGTTTGAGCAGGCCAACGGCGGCACCATCTTTCTGGATGAACTGGATGCCATGCCCCAGACCCTTCAGGCCAAACTGCTCCGGATAATCCAGGAAAAAAAGGTGCGGAAACTGGGATCCCTCAAGGAGACCGATCTAGATGTGAAGATCCTGTCTTCGGTGGGCCAGCCGCCGTTGAAAACGATCCAAAACGGGTCCTTGCGCATGGATCTTTTTTATCGCATGGGAGTGGTATCTATACTGCTGCCGCCCCTGCGCGAACGAAAAGGTGAATTCGATGCATTGATAAGGCATTTTATCACCAAGTATAACCATGCGTTGAAAGAGAAAGTGACATCCATTTCCCCCAGGGTGGCAGAGCTGTTCGCCGGTTACAACTGGCCGGGAAATGTCCGGGAACTCGAACATATCATTGAAGCTGCCATGAATATGGTGGGGGGGGGCAGTGTTATCCGCATGGCCCATTTGCCGCCCCATATCTTCAGTTTTGTGGGCAAGAACCCTATCCAGACCCCAACACACGGACCGGACAACAGAGAAAATTTTGGAACCAGCCTGCTGGAAGCCCAGGCATCCAGTGAACAGCAGATGATTGTGGGCGCCTTGGCCGGATCCCTGGGCAATGCTGCCAAAGCAGCCAGAAGACTGGGTATTTCCCCCCAGTCTTTTCATTATAAGTTGAAAAAATATGGTATAAACCGCAGAGAATACGCTGTCCGGGAATCTGTGTAAAATTGTAAAAAATTTTTACTGTAAAACGAAAAATTTTTTTAATTTTTTTGTAACACATCCATAATCAGCCACAGAACATAATTTTATTTTTATGGGAATTTCATTAAAATTTTGTCATAAATGTCAAGGTTTCTCAAATTTTATCGGCAAAAATCTTGTTTTATCCTGGAAAAGCACAGGCGGTACTGGTACATAAAGTGCATGAAAATAAGGGATGTTTGCAAAGGACGTCATACATAGGCACGTAATATTCAAATTTTGGAGGAAAGCGTTATGAGTACGAAAAGATTGCAACTGGTTATCGCATGTTTCATGACTATTTTGTTGTTGGCAGGAGGTCAGGTATTTGCTGCTGATAAAGTCCTGAAGGTGGGAGTATTGGGGCCTTTCACCGGTCCTTCCGCCCAGAACGGTAAGGAATTTCAGGCGTCTGTCGAAATGGCCTTGGAAGCGATTGATTCCACCGTGGGTGATTACAAAATTGAAGTGGTTTGGGTGGATTCCCAGTCAGACCCTGCAAGGGCGGCAAGTGCCTATGCAGAAGCAGTGGAAGGAAAGGGTATTCAGGCCGGCGTGCTCAACTGGCATTCTTCTGTTGCTGTGTCAGTGATGGATGTGGCGGCCCAGTACAAGGTACCCCATATGTTTGGTTTCGGCGCCTCTGAAGTGGTGAATGAAAAATGGCAGGCTGATCCGGAAAAATACTCCTATTGGGGTGGCAAAGGCTGGCCCGTACCTGCAAAGCTTGAAGGCAACTATATTGAATGCATCAACCAGGTTATTGAAAAAGGTACCTGGAAGCCCAAAAAGAAACTGGCCGCTATTTACGGCGAAGATACCGACTGGGGCCGCAGTGCCGGTGGCGCTTACAAGGATGCATTGCTGGCCAGTGGCTGGGAAATCTATGCGGAAGAATATTTTCCCATCACCCAGACCGATTTTTATCCTCTTCTTTCAAAATTCAAAAGTGCCGGCGTAGAGCTGCTTGCCGGTACATCAACAGCCGCCCCTTCTTTGACCGCTTTTGTGAAACAACATGCGGAAGTGGGGAATAAAGGTGTTCTCATCGCATCCGGCTTAGGCTGGATTGGCGACTGGTATAAAATGACCGGTCCAGGGTCTGATTATGTGCTGGATTCAATTCCCCAGCTGACCACTGCCGAAGCCCGGCAATGGGCAAAAGATGTAAAGGCCAAATATGGGTTCAACCCCAGCCCGTCATCCGGCGGTCTTTCCTATGACGGCATCCGGATGTTCATCAAGATTCTTGAAAGAACCAACGAGCTGCACGGCAAACTGGACAAGGAAACCATTCACAAAACCATGGTGGAAGAAGTCAATACCGGCAAACTCACCTATGGCAAAGAAGATGGTGCCATCATCATGAACGAATACAAATATACGGCTGAAACCATGCCGGACATGGTGGTGGGTCCGGAAGCCTACTTTTTCCCCATCCTTCAGTACAAAGCCGGGAAAGGACATATTATCTTTCCTGAGGACTGGAAACAAAAAGACTTTGAAAAAAAATAAGATGATATAAGCCTGGAACAGAGGATTGAGAAACATTTTTCAATCCTCTGTTTGGTTAAACGCCATGCAAAAAGGAAAATAGAGACGTGATTGTATTGGAAACCCAGAACCTGACCAAAAAATTTGGCGGACTGACAGCCGTGAATGCCGTCTCCATGACAATCAACCAGGGAGATATCGTCGGGTTGATCGGACCCAACGGGGCCGGGAAAACCACCTTCATCAACGCGATTTCCGGCCTGAATCCGCCCACCTCGGGGACGGTTACAATGTTCGGCAAGGAGACCACCGGACAGACACCGGAAAAAATGTGCCGCCTGGGCTTGTCCCGTACGTTCCAGATTCCCAGCCCGTTTCCCAAAATGACGGCCATTGAAAGTGTGATGACCGCCACCATATTCGGTAATGCTGCCGGAAAAGTCGCTGACCCGGTGGCCCACTCCAGAGAAATGCTCGAATTTGTGGAATTTCCCATGGAGGAAACCGTTGTGGCGGAGCAGTTGAACACCGTACAACTCAAGCGTCTGGATCTGGCCAGGGCACTGGCGTCCAATCCCAGGCTGCTGTTCATGGATGAACTGGCATCCGGTCTGAGCGAAGGGGAACTCAAAGATATCATGAGAATTATTGATAAAATCAGCAAAAAAGACATCTCCATTCTCATGATCGAACATATCATGCAGCTGATTATGGCTGTCTGTAACCGGCTTCTGTGCATTCAGTTCGGCTCCAAGATTGCCGAAGGCCCCACCCGGGAAGTGGCCAATGACCCAAAGGTGACAAAAGCCTACCTGGGTGAATAAGGCAGACAAATAGCAGGCAAACAATTGTAACACAATAATCAATGGAGACTTTATGCTGTTAGAAGTCAAAAACCTGAATGCCGGGTATGGGTATTTGCAGATATTGCGGGATGTCTCTTTGCATGTTGACAAAGGGGAATATATCGGCATTGTAGGCCCCAACGGTGCCGGGAAAAGTACCACCATGAAAACCATTGCCGGATTGATCTCCCCCATGAGCGGCAGTGTGGTTTTCAATGGGGAAGATATCACAGGGCTGTCCGGCTCGGCTGTGGCAAAAAAAGGCATCTCCTTTGTATCCGAAGAGATGAACCTGTTTGTCAACATGACGGTGCAGGAAAACCTTTATATGGGCGCCTATACCATCAAGGAAAAACACCTGCAGAATGAACGCCTGGATTTCGTATTCGAGTTGTTTCCCCGGCTGGCGGAAAGAAGAAAACAGCTGGCCGGCACCATGTCCGGCGGGGAGCGCAAAATGCTGGCCATCGGCCGGGGCATGATGTCCAATCCATCCCTGATGCTGGTGGATGAACCTTCTTTCGGACTGGCCCCCCAGCTGACCACCAGCGTGTTTGCCTCTTTGGAGGTGTTGATAAAAAACGGGGTGACCATTTTGCTGGTGGAGCAGAATGTAACCAAAACCCTTGCGGTGACAGGCCGCGGCTATGTCCTGGAAAACGGTAAAATCGGT
>JAIVHE010000397.1 GCA_020201255.1 Desulfobacteraceae bacterium | reverse complement strand
ATGGTTATGTTCCAGTTTGATTTCATCACTCAGGTATGCTTTCTCCCCTTCCAACAGTTTTTTGAGCTTTTTGATTTCCAAAAGGGATTCTTCAGCGGCTTCTTTTTCTTTTTTCATCTGCTCTCTGGCCATGGCAAGTTCCGCTGTACGCTCTGCAACAATGATTTCAAGATTTCGCTTGAAATGTTCCCGTTCGGTCACATCTTCGATGGCCAGAAGAATCAATTGTGCCTGGCTTGATTCCTGGTAAATTTTTCGTGCATTCAAATGCATGATCTTGGGACCTATAATCTCAAAAGAATGTTCCACCTCGAAATCATTGAATACGGCATTCTGAGGCAGAATCTCTTCCAGCAATTCTCTGAGTTTGGGGATGTCCCATTGCCCGTTGCCAAGGTCATAGATCAATGTGCCTTCCGTATTTTCCGGTGTAACACAAAAGTTCTGGTAAAAAGAAGGATTGGCACTGACTACCTTAAGGCTGGTATCCAGCACCAAAAGCGGTTCTCGCACCGACCCCATGACATTGGTAAACACGTTTAAAAAAGCTTTTTGCATTTTCAGCTCCTGTTACGCCCTTTCCATCAGCTTTCGTATGGTTTTTGTAATTTGCAACATGGATACGGGCTTCATCAAATAGGCCGCGATTTCCAGTTGCCGTGCCTTTTCCTCATCAATCAGGGAGCTGTAGCCCGTGCACAGGATAATGGGAATATCGGATCGGATCTTGATTAATTTTTCAACCAGGTTCGTACCGGTCATTTTGGGCATGGTCATATCGGTGATGACCACATCAAAATAGCCGGGGTTCAGTCTAAACATTGCCAGGGCGTCTTCCGGGTCCGACTGGGTTTCAACCCGATAATCAAAGGATGTCAGTGCTTCTTGGGCCATCTGTGTAATGCTCTCTTCATCATCCACAAAAAGGATTCTCTCTTAGGATAACCCCAATGTCAGTGAGAGTCAACAAAACAGAAAAGCACAAAATAACCAATTTATCGCCTATATAAAATAGGCTTTATTCCAGAGTTGAGAGAAAGGAGCGAAGATTTATGATCAGCGTCAGTTATAATTCCTGCCGAACGACAATTAAAATTCCCGAAATGTAAAACTTTAAAAAAAATGGTACGACTATCCAAATTACACTTAAAAGGAGAAATCTGGATGGTAACGGACCAGCAAGTGAGGAGGTTATTCAAATTGATTCAAACAGAAAAGAAATTCGGGATGGCAGCAATGAAATCAGGAATGGATGAAAAAACCGCTCGCAAGTATCGTAAGCAAGGCAATTTGCCCAGTGAAATTACGGAGGAGCACACATGGCGGACACGGAAAGATTCATTTGAAGAAGTCTGGAATGGCATTAAATCGATGATAGAAATTAATCCAGGGTTAGAAGCTAAAACCCTGTTTGACGATCTTCAGAGAAGGCTCCCAGGTATGTTCGCCGATGGTCAACTGAGAACCCTACAACGCCGCATTAAACATTGGAAAGCCGTAGAAGGCCCACCTAAAGAAATATTCTTCAGTCAAATACATAAACCCGGAGAGTTATGCCAGTCGGACTTTACCCATATGGACAAACTGGGGGTAACCATCAACGGAGTTCCCTTTGACCATATGATTTATCATTTTGTTTTGACCTATTCCAATTGGGAAACTGGGACTGTTTGTTTTTCAGAAAGCTTTGAGAGTTTGAGTCAGGGAGTTCAAAATGCTTTATGGGAGCTGGGAGGTGTCCCCGTAAGCCATCGTACCGATCGTTTAACTACAGCAGTAAACAAGGCGGATAATCCTGAAGAATTTACCCGAAGATACCAAGATCTTGTCGATCACTATGGAATTATTCCCTGCAAAACAAACCCGAGTAGCCCAAATGAAAATGGAGATGTAGAACAACGAAATTATCGTTTTAAAAAGGCGGTTGATCAAACCCTTCTTTTAAGGGGTAGCCGGGACTTTGAAAATCGAGGGGCATATGAGTTTTTTTTACACAAATTATTTACACAGTTAAATGCCGGCCGCATAAAGCGTTTTATGGAAGATCAGACTGTTTTGCGCAGATTACCCAAACGCCGGATTGAGTCATGTAAAAAAAAGGATATGAAAGTCGGTCCCAGCAGCACCATACGGGTAAACAATAATGTGTATTCTGTAAACAGCAGACTTATTGGCGAGGATATCCAGGCTCGTTTGTTCATGGAACGGTTAGAAATATGGTACGGCCAAAAAAAGGTTGATATCTTGCCAAGGCAACGAGGTGAAGGAAAACACATCATCAATTATCGGCATATCATTGACAGCCTGATCCGAAAACCGGGGGCATTCGAAAATTATCGTTATCGGGATGAACTGTTCCCCACCAGCAGATTCAGAATTGCGTATGACAATCTGGAAAAGCGTTATACAGCCAGGAGTGCTTCTAAACGATATCTGGCAATTTTATATCTGGCTGCAAAAGAAAGCGAAACTGCGGTAGACAATGCACTGAGAATTTTAATTGATACAAATGCGGATATCAGCAAAGCGCAGGTTCAAGCCCTTATGCTTCCCAACGAAACAGTTTTAAAGACTGACGATATCCACATCCAAGAAGTTGATTTAAGATGCTATGACCAGCTGCTTGAGGGGGTGATCTGATGCTAAGTGATCAGGATAAGATCGTTGAAAATCTCAAACAACTTCATATGCCAACCATACGCCGAAGTTATGAGGAGGTTGCAGGGCAAGCCCGGGCAGAAACATGGAGCTATGAACAGTATCTTTTGGAATTGTTGAACCTCGAGTGTGAGACACGGCGGCAGAACCGGATATCCCGCAATCTCCATCTGTCCAAACTTCCACCATCAAAAACATTTGAAAATTTTGAAAAAAAACGCCTTCCCCCAAAGGTGGCCAACCATTTGAATGTTCTGATTAACGGATCTTTTTTAAAGCGGTCCGAGAACATATTGGCCTTTGGTAATCCGGGCAGCGGCAAGACACACCTGTTATGTGCCATTGGCCATGCTCTTATTGAAGGAGGGAAACAGGTTCTTTTTATTTCATGCAGTCAGCTTGTTCAGGATTTATTGATCGCCAAAAAAGATCTTGAAATGACCAAAAAGCTGAAAAAACTGTCCAGATTTGACGCGGTCATCATTGATGATATCGGGTATGTTCAACAAAGCCGGGAAGAGATGGAAGTGTTGTTTACCTTCCTGGCAGATCGTTATGAAAGCAGCAGCCTGATGATCACCAGCAATCTGCCATTCTCTAAATGGGAAAAAATATTTAGAGATCCCATGACTACGGCAGCAGCCATTGACAGGCTCGTTCATCACAGTGTCATTCTTGAATTGAATGTAGACAGTTATCGAATGGAACAAGCAAAAAACAAATGAAAGGAAATTTTAATGTATACAAAAGATGAAATCGAAGAAATTGTCAAAATGGTACGTTTGGAATTATATAACAAAGGGATTGGTTGTGGTTCCAAGGCCATTAAAAAAAGATTGGAAGAATTATATCAGATTGAGCCAGTGCCATCCGAAAGTACAATTGGGCGTGTATTATCACGCCATGGACTGACGCATAGCCGAACCGGCTTTTATTGAAAAATGGACTTTTTACCAATTATAATGGGGGCCAGCCCCCAAACCCCCGGAGTTTATCGCATTGAGGACCAAAGTATGAGAGAAGACAAAAACCAAGAGATAAAAAAGATGAGGCCGCACACTATCGTGCGGCCCTCATACTTCGGTCACCTTCTCGGCGCTCGGGTTGCTCTCCAGCATTGCCCTATCCTCCGGAAGGATAAACATAAAAAACATAATCAGGGGGGCTTTGCAAGTGTTTTTTAATTAAATTAGTTAATTATATAGAGGGAAAAACGGGAATTCTAATTGTCGTTGCAGGGAAAAAATAATTGTCGTTGATCAGGATATTATGTCTTCTTTCAAACCAGGAACAATATCTTCTGTTTTTTGTCTTCCACGTCCTATAAAATTATCCACGCATTTGATCCCAGTTTGAGTTTCTTTGAGACCTTTTGTCACACAGTC
>JAIVHE010000396.1 GCA_020201255.1 Desulfobacteraceae bacterium | reverse complement strand
AAAATGATTGAAGATACAAGATCCTCGGTCATACTAAGCGGCATCCGGGGCCAGAAAGGGTATGACAAAAAAGCCCTGCGCAAGCTGCTGGGCATATGCTCGGAACTGGTGGAATCCTATCCGGAGATCCAGGAAATGGACCTGAATCCGGTGATTTTGTATGAATTGGGTCTGGATGTGGTGGATGCCAGAATTATCCTGAAAAAATAGGTTTACAAAACCGCATGAAGGAGATAGATTCTTATCTGGTGCAGGGCAGGAAGAAAAGGCCCTGCCTGATTTGGACAATTTTGAACCCGGTTCAATTTCGGGCTACAAAAAAGGAAAGGAGACGATTGCGTCTTCAAATGGATGATGCGGGTATGGTATCTGCATCGCTGTTGATAATATAAATTATATATATGGAGGTTTAGATGAAAAAATTACTCGTATTGGCAATCACGGCATTTTTCGGCATGGTACTTTTCTTTGGGTCCGCTCCGGTACAGGCAGATCAGACATTTGTCACCATCGGGACCGGCGGTGTTACCGGGGTTTACTATCCCACGGGCGGCGCCATTGCCCGCCTGGTGAACAAGGACAGAAAAACCCATGGCATTCGCGCCTCTGTGGAAAGCACGGGCGGGTCTGTGTACAACTTGAACACCATCCGGGCCGGTGAGCTGGATATGGCCGTTGCCCAGTCCGACTGGCAGTACCATGCCTATCACGGCACCGAAGACACCCCGTTTGAAGCCTCCGGTCCGGATAAGGATCTGCGGGCCGTGTTTTCCGTGCATCCGGAACCCTTTACCGTCGTGGCCAGAAGAGATTCCGGCATCAAGACCTTTGCTGATTTAAAAGGCAAACGGGTCAATGTGGGTAACCCCGGATCCGGTCAGCGGGGCACCATGGAAGTGGTCATGGAAGCCTTAGGATGGACCATGGATGATTTCAGGCTGGCCTCCGAGCTGAAACCGGCGGAACAGTCTGCAGCCCTGTGCGACAACAAAATCGATGCCATCATCTACACCGTGGGCCATCCCTCCGGTTCCATCCAGGAAGCCACCACTTCCTGTGACTCCATCCTGGTGCCTGTGGAAGGTCCTGCCATCGACAAACTGGTGGCGGAAAATGACTATTACCGGATCGCCACCATTCCCGGCGGCATGTACCGGGGGACGGATACCGACACCACAACATTCGGTGTGGGCGCCACCTTTGTTTCTTCGGCAAACGTGCCAGAAAACGTGATCTATCACGTGGTCAAGGCGGTATTTGAAAATTTTGACGATTTCAAAAAACTGCACCCGGCATTCGAGGTGCTGGTGAAAGAGGAGATGGTCAAAGACGGCTTGTCAGCCCCGCTGCATGACGGTGCGGCCAAATACTACAAAGAAGCCGGCCTGCTGTAATTTTTGTTCAGACTGAACCACATGAGCGTGCGGGGCGCAAGACTGCTGCGCACGCTTATCTTTTTTTTCTTTCGTATTGCACAATCCTTTTTACGGAGGCCTTGCCACCATGACTGCTGACAAAAAGCAAACGGTTCCGGATGATGTAAAGGACTTTGTGGCCGAGGTGGAATCCGGTGCCAGAAATCCGGTGGGTGCGGTTCCCAAAAACATTCTGTTTTTCGTGCCGTTGATCTGGACCCTGTTTCAACTCTGGTATGCGTCCCCCCTGCCGTTCATATTCAATATTTTTGTTTTTAATGCCACCGAAGCCCGGTCCATTCATCTGGCATTTGCCATGTTTTTGTCCTATACTGCCTATCCCACCTTCAAGTCATCTCCCAGGGAGTATATTCCGATACAGGACTGGTTTTTGGGCCTGGTGGCAGCATTCTGTTCCGCCTACTTGCTTATCTTTTACGAGCAGATGTCAGCCAGACCCGGAAATCCCACCACCCTGGATCTGGTGGTGGGGGTGATCGGGCTGATACTGCTTCTGGAAGCGACGCGACGGGCTTTGGGACCGCCCCTCATGGTGGTGGCGGCCGTGTTTCTCACCTATACCTTTTTCGGATCCCATATGCCCGATGTCATTGCCCATAAAGGGGCCAGCCTGGCCAAGGGTATGTCTCACTACTGGCTGTCCACAGAAGGGGTGTTCGGCGTGGCGTTAGGGGTATCCACGGGCATGGTGTTCATGTTTGTTTTGTTCGGCTCGCTGCTGGAATCAGCCGGGGCAGGCAACTATTTCATCCGCACGGCCTATGCAGGTCTGGGCCACATGCGGGGCGGGCCTGCCAAGGCAGCCGTGGTATCTTCGGGCATGACTGGGCTGGTGTCCGGATCATCCATCGCCAATGTGGTCACCACCGGGACGTTTACCATCCCGTTGATGAAAAAAGTGGGGTTTCCGGCGGAAAAAGCCGGGGCCGTGGAAGTGGCCGCCTCCACCAACGGCCAGCTTACGCCGCCGGTCATGGGGGCGGCCGCCTTTCTTATGGTGGAATATGTGGGCATCTCCTATGTGGAGGTGATCAAACATGCATTTTTGCCGGCCATCATCTCCTATATCGCCCTGGTGTATATCGTGCACCTGGAGTCCTGTAAAATCGGCCTCAAAGGTATGGAAAAGCCGGTTGTCAAGACAGCAACTCAGAAATTGGTATCGTTTGTACTCACCATTTTGACCCTGATCATTCTGGCCGGCGGGACCTACTATGGCCTGGGCTGGATCAAGACAGTTGCCGGGGATGCCACCATGTATGTGGTGGTGCCGCTGATCGTGATTGCCTATCTTATTCTTATCTGGCTGGCCTGCAAAGTGCCTGAGCTGGAATATACCCATGAAATCAGCAAACTGCCCAAACTCAGAGAAACGGCCCAGGCCGGGTATTATTTTCTGCTGCCCATCGTGGTGCTCATGTGGTGCCTGACCGTGGAGCGGCTGTCCCCGTCCCTGTCTGCCTATTATGCCACGGTGGTGCTCATCTTTATCGTGCTCACCCAGCGGCCGTTGAAAGGGATTGTCCGGAAAAACAGCGCCCCGGAATTTGCCTTTAAAATGGGGTGGGACAACCTGATCGCCGGCATGGTGGCCGGGGCCAGAAACATGATCGGTATCGGGGTTGCCACGGCAGCTGCCGGCATTGTGGTGGGCACGGTGACGCTCACCGGTATCGGCCTGGTCATGACCGCATTCGTGGAATTTATTTCCGGCGGCAACCTGCTGCTCATTTTGTTTTTCACCGCCATCATCAGCCTGCTGCTGGGCATGGGCCTGCCCACCACGGCCAACTATATTGTTGTATCCACCCTGATGGCGCCGGTGATTGTGCATTTAGGGGCCTTGAACGGGCTGGTGGTGCCGTTGATTGCGGTACATCTGTTTGTGTTCTATTTCGGGATTCTGGCGGATGATACCCCGCCGGTGGGGCTGGCCGCCTTTGCTGCGGCAGGGATATCCGGCGGGGACCCCATCCGTACCGGTATCCAGGGGTTCACCTATGATATTCGCACGGCGGTGCTGCCGTTTTTCTTTATCTTTAACACAGAACTGCTCATGATCGGGATCCAGAACTGGGTTCATCTGACCATTGTCATTACATCTGCTGTGGCGGCCATGCTGGTGTTCGGTGCTGCCACCCAGGGATACTGGATCACCAAAAGCCGGTTTTATGAGAGCCTGGCACTGCTGCTGGTGACCTTTACTCTGCTGCGGCCCGGATTTTTCTGGGACAAGATGTATGAGCCCTATGATGAACGGCCGGGAGTAGAGTTGCTCCAGGCCATGGAAAAACAGGATGAAAATACCATGATTCACCTGGTGATCAAAGGCGAGACCATGGACGGTGATGAATATACCAAGTCCCTGATGCTGCCCGTGGGAAAGGAAGGCGCGCCCGAAGACCGGCTCCGGGAGGTGGGATTTGAGGTGCTGGAAGATGACGGGAAAATGGTAGTGAATAACATGATGTTCGGCAGCAATGCCGAACGGATGGGCATTGATTTTGACCAGGAAATTGTCTCGGTGATGATGGAAGCGGACCGGCCTCCCAAACAGCTGATGTTTATTCCGGCCCTGGCCCTGCTGGGCCTGATCTATTTTCTGCAAAAA
>JAIVHE010000395.1 GCA_020201255.1 Desulfobacteraceae bacterium | reverse complement strand
GCTCAATGGGAATCCCCCGGTACCGCAGGATTCCTTTTTCCCCGTCCATATAGGTGATGGCGCTTTTGCAGGCACCGGTGTTGCCATATCCCGGATCAAAGGTGATGCAGCCGGTTTGGGATCTCAACTGCCTGATATCAATGGCTTTTTCCCCTTCCGTGCCGGTGATTACAGGCAGCGACACCTCTTTGCCGTCAATGATCAGTTTTGCATGTTCTTCCATAATACGCTCCTTTATTATAGCTTAGGATACTGGGCCTGAGCAGGGGTAGTGTCCTTATGTTTACCAAAGAGGATAAATTGTAACGAAAATGTCTCCCGGCTTGGGAGAATCAACAATTCAGATGGTTCAGATTACAGGCAATCGGGTCAGTTTCGGGTTTCACCGGCCACTGTATAGGTTTTGCATGACCCCCCCGAACAGGTACGTTCCTGGGCAGACACCCCTTTTGCCTGGCCCTGGCCGGAAGGCCCGCCCATGGCATAATTAATAGTGGAAACCACCCGCTCAAATTCAGGGGATTTGCATTTGGGGCAGGTAACTGCCTGCTCTTTTTGAGATCCCATGACAATCACCTCAAAAAATTCTTCACATTTTGAACACTTAAATTCATATATGGGCATGATAACTCCTCAGGATTGCGTAATTTACAATAGATTGCTAATATAATGTGATTCACAGGCGATGTCAAGATGGTTTGTTCGGCCATCAATCAGGGCTATCGCATGTAACCACATCATGTTCAGCTGCTTGTTACCCGCCTCCTGTGGGTGTCGTGTGACCGGCCCGAGATTGGCATCTGACGGTCCTGTCACACGGCACCCACAGGAGGCTATGTCAATATATGTGACGCATTTAGATACAATTTTCTGTTCGGCCATCCAGCATGGTTACTGACAGTCAGGCTTTTGGGTGAGCAGTTCTTTGGCATGGGTCCGGGTGGCATCGGTGATCCGGGCTCCACCCATCATCCTTGCGATCTCTTCCACCCGCTCTTCCAGGGAGCCAAGGGGGACAATATCAGTGCAGGTGCGGCCGTTGACAACCTGTTTTGAAATCCGGAACTGGTGGTGGCCGTATTTTGCAATCTGGGCCAGGTGGGTGATGCAGATCACCTGGTGCTGGTCTGCCAGGGCCGCCAACTTACGCCCGACTTTTTCCGAAGTGGCGCCACCGATGCCGGCATCCACTTCATCAAAGATAAGGGTTTCAAAAGACTGGGTTTGGCTCAGAACGGCTTTCAAGGCCAGGACGATCCGGGACAGCTCGCCGCCGGATGCAATTTTTGCCAGGGGCCTGGGAGTTTCTCCCGGATTAGGACTGAGCAGGAAGCGGACCTGGTCCATTCCAAAGGCAAAGATTTTGTGGCCGTCACTGGTGAGAATGTCTTTGGGCTGGTCGGAAGACTGATGGGAAATGGCCACATGGAAACGGGCCTTGTCCATTTCAAGGGCCGCCAGTTCAATACCGGCCAGCCGGGCCAGGCGGATGCCTGCCTGGATGCGTTTTTTGGAAAGCTCCTGTGCCTTGACCCGAATTTGGTCTTCCAGAACTTTTTTTTCCCGGACCAGATCCCGGATCTGCCGGTCCAGCCCCAGGGTCTGGTCCAGCTGCCCGGCCAGGTCTTCATACCGGGCAAACAACGATGCAAGGGTTCCGCCGTATTTGCGTTTGAGCCGGGAGATAAGATCCAGCCGCTGGTCCACGGAATCCAGGGATTCAGGATCCAGATCGATTTCCAGTGCATAGTCACGCAGGCTGTTCACCACATCCTGCAGATCTATGATGATGGCATTGAGGCGGTCCGCTGTCTGTTCCAGGGCTTGATCTGCAGCTGCGAACCTGTGGATACCACCGGAAAGGGACCCAAGCTGCTCGATTATGGATCCTTCGCGGTCATACACCTGGTGAACGGCGCCGTTTACGGCTTCAAATATTTTTGCAGCATTGGAAAGCTTTTCCTTCTGCTTTTCCAGCATTTCATCTTCCCCGGGCTGGATGGCAGCTGCATGGATTTCATCCACCTGGAACTGCACCAGCTCCTTTTGGGCTTCCTGCCGGAGCTGCTCTGCCTCCAGATCCTGGATGCGCGCATTCATTGGTACAATGGTGTTGTAGAGGCCGACCACTTCCCGGCGCAGATCCATGGTGTCGGCAAATTCATCCAGGATATCCAGGTGACTTTCTTCCCGCAAAAGCCCTTGATGGGCATGCTGACTGGAAATACCGGCAAGGTTCCGGGTCAACAGCTTGAGAAATTCCAGAGTGGACTGCCGGGAATTGATGAATACCCGGCTTTTGCCGGATGTTGTGATCAATCTGCGGATGATCAGGGTATCATTGCCATCCAGACCCTGTTGGGCAAGCAGCCGCGCAGGGTCGGAATCAGGTGTGATGTCAAAACAGGCTTCCAACTCTGCGGTTTCTTCTCCGGTGCGCACAAGATCGGCAGAGGCCCGGGAGCCCAGCAGCAGGTTGACCGCCTGGATGATAATGGATTTTCCGGCCCCGGTTTCGCCGGTGAGCACGGACAGGCCCTGTTGAAAAGAGATCCGTATGTCTTCAATAATGGCGAATTTTTTTATGGCCAGCTCGCTGAGCATACAGTCTCCTTAAGGCCGAAAAACCAAAAAATGTATAGGTGACCGCAATGGCGGCCACCAGTCTGGGAATCCACAGCCAGAAAGGCGGGATGCCCAGGGGAAGAAACAGGACCGGGTCTTCGATCATGGCATGGTTGATGCCGATGGACAGATGCAGTTTGGTCAATGCCTCCGTGTCATAGGTATGGGTGCGGGTTTCTTCCATAATCACGGCAGACCCGTATGCCAGTCCGAAAACAGCTGCCGTCATCCAGAGCATGCCGCAGGATCTGTCCAGACCCAGAAAGGTCAGCACCGGCCGCAGGGGCCGCACCACCACATCGATGAGATGAAATGCCTTTGCCAGTTCCAGCATCACCATCAGGGGCATGATGATGCAAAAAATCTGGACGGTCAACTTGAGGGTGTCGACGGCCCACCCCGCGACCCAGATCGAAAATGCCTGGTGGTTTTCCGGCAGCGCACTTGTGGAAAGTGCAGCCGATGATTCAGGTGTGACACCCATGATTTTTGCACAGCAAAACGTCACCACAAACGCGGCCGCCAGGCGGAAGGCGGCGGCAAAAAACGGATTGATCCCGGATCTTCCCTGGACCAGGCTCTCCTGGATCAGGTTATGGCAGATAAGGGTAAATATGGCCAGCAGGATCATGTGGTCCATGGAAAACGGCATCACCGACAAGGCGGCCACTGTGCCGTAAATGCCTGTGAAAATACCGGCGATGATCACCAGGGCTGCTGACGCCGGTAGGCCCAGCCAGTTCATCATGGGGGTCAACAAAAAATCCAGCTTGTAAATCAGGCCGGAATAGACCAGCAGACCGGTGGCAAAGGACACCGGTATAATGATTTTCAACAGCCAGACAAACCCGGTCCAGCCTTTTTTCAGACCGGTGCGAATCCCGGGTATCAGTTTTGACCCCGGGTGGTTATTTGTCTTTGTCATGGGCCGGGTTGTCTTTTTGCACGTGTTTTTTAACGGTTTCATCCACTGTGGCATACACATCTTTGAAAGTTTCATGCACATTGGAAGGGGACAGCCGTCCCATTTCAATGAACTTGACGGTGATCTCCTTGGCCGCGCGCAGTATTTGTTCATCAATTGATTTCATACAGATCTCAATACCAGAACCCTGCCCCAAGGTCAAGATTTTGCTGTTGCCATGGCCGATAAAATGCGTATAATCAGGCTTTGATTTTGAATAGATACGCAAAAAGGTCCCAGGCAAATGGAAAAGGAATTGGAAGAAAACGCATCACTCCACCGGCTCTGCCATGGAGAAAAAAAGATTATTCTCATCGGCACGGCCCATGTATCCCGCAGCAGCGCACAGCTTGTGGAGGAAACCATTCTGGCGGAAAATCCGGATACCGTGTGCGTGGAATTGTGCCATACCCGCCTGGCTGCCATAAAAGATGCAGACCGGTGGCGCAACATGGATATCG
>JAIVHE010000394.1 GCA_020201255.1 Desulfobacteraceae bacterium | reverse complement strand
CATCCCGGCAGATGTCTTCATATACAAAGCTAACATGGTTGTCCCTGAATTTGCGTGACAGTTTTTGTAAAACCATATCGGTATTGTCAAGTTCCAGGTAGTTTTGATAGGGGGGGTATGAACTGGAACCAGAACCGGATCAAATTGTCCTTGATGATGTACAGTCTTTTTTTGCTTTTGCCGGATCTGGGGGGCGGGAAAGAAAAAATCAACTGTAGTGCTGACGTACGAGTTGTGATGTTGGCATTTCACTTTTTTGGTGATATATCCCCATTGATTTTTTATACTTCTGCGTTTTTTTCCGTAATCCGTCATGTTTTTTCTGTTCCATGTTTTTTACATATAAAGGTCATATGTTATTTGCAATCTAATCTCACATACGATACACTTTTTTTAAAATGTATTGATCTGCCAGTCATCCTTAATTTACAGGCTTTTGGGGGGAGAATGAAGCGTTTGTTTTTTCAATTCATATGGATTCAAAACAGGCCCCCTTTAACAAAGGCAAGGATAAGTGTATATATTGGGAATAAATCTTGCTTATGATGTAATAAACAGGAAAAGATGAATAAATGAAATCATTAATACGGCAATATCTGCCGGAAAACAACTCGGGCTTTACACTGGTGGAACTTATTGTTGTCATAGGCATCTTGGGTATTCTGTCTGCTGTCAGCCTTCCCGCCCTGATAAATCCTGAACACAAAGCAAGAAAAGCCGCAAGGGAATTGATGGGTGATATGCAGCAGACAAGAATGTCCGCCATAAAAGAGAACAAAAAATGGGCCATTGTTTTTGATCCTGCCAACAATAGATATTTGATCTGTTCTGATAAGGGTTCAGACGGTGTCTGGTCTGCCACTGCAGATAATGTGGTAAAAAAAACGGTTAGATTTGCAGATTCTGCAGCAGGGGTAAAATATGGTGGCGGTGATGCTGTGACAGATGCAACAGATGACATGGATCCGTTTCCTGCTGATTTTGTCAGTTATTCGCCCAATGTTTTGACCTTTAATTCTAGAGGAACCTGTTCCGCCGGGTATGTTTATCTGACTTACGGCAATGTTTCCTATGCCATTGGCACCTTGAGTACCGGACTGATCAGGATCAAGAGGTGGACAGGGAGTAGCTGGAAATGATAACAAAAATAAAAAAGCAGGAAGGATTCACATTGGTCGAACTGCTGGTTGCCATAGCCATGTTTGGTGTAATCGTGTCTTTGATTGTTAATGCAAAAATCAGGCAGCAGGGCCAGAGCATTTCTCAGCAAAAAGCCGTGGGGATGCAGCAGACAGTTCGGGCCTCGGTTTATTTGATTAACAGAGAATTGAGAACCGCCGGCTATAATCCATATTCAAAAAATTATGATACCGGTATAACAGAGGCGGATGCCAACAGGTTGTCATTTAACCGGGTTGTCAGTGATGATGGCACACTTAAAACCATTACATTTTCTTATGTGGATAATGAGAATGAGATCAAAAAAAGTGAAGACGGAGGAGGGGCCTATACCTTGGCTGAAAATATTAAAAGCCTGAGTTTTGCATATCTGGATAAAAACGGGGTTACTACCGCAGAACTGGAGGCTATCAGATCAGTGCAGGTTGAATTGACTGCCAGTACAGATCCAAACCCGCTGGCCTCTTCAACCAACAACAATTCCCGAACCCTATCAACTACAGTTTATTTAAGGAATATGGGACTTTGAAGAAAAACTACCCAAATAATACATATGATACTGACGGTTTTACCATTCTGGAAATTTTGATTGCGATGTCCATCTTTGCCATCGGCATCCTTGGTGTGGCAAAAATGCAATTGACAGCGGTCAACGACAATACCGGTACTAGAAAGTATACGGAGGCATCAGCCTGGGGGATATCTCAGATCGAACGAATCATGGCGACCTCTTATGATGATGCTTCCCTTGAAGACGGGGAATCCGGGAGTGATACTGATCCTCAGGAAATATATACAATTAACTGGAGCGTTACGGAATCTGATCCGGTTCCCGATGTAAAAAAAATCGAGATCTTGGTGAGTTGGGGTAACCAAAAGTTTGAGGCTGTTTATTACAAGGCGAAGGATTACTGATCATCATGACCAAAACTTTCATGAAAAACTTATCGGTAATTGATAATGAAACCGGATCTGCTATGGTTCTGGCTCTTATTGTTCTGGCAGCGCTTACCATAATTGGCATCTTTTCTATAAACACCTCAACCATTGAAACCCAGATAGATACCAATGACCGGCTGCATAAAATGGCATTTTATGAGGCTGACGGAGGGACCGAGGTTGCAAGGGAAATGATTGAACAAAACATTGCCTGTACCCCCGCCGGATTTCAGACCGAGCCCTTGACCATAGGATCTCTTGTGGTTGAAAATAAGGACTTTGCGTTTTCAGAAAATGCACCGGCAGCCACATATCCGTCTGATACCCAAAGGGATATGCAGTTTCCGGCAGATGATACCCAGCCGCATACCAATATTGTTGTTTTCGGAAATACCCAGCTTTCAACAGGCAGTGCATTGCAGATGGCAGCGGGTTATGAAGGAAAAGGCAAAGGTGCCGCCGGGGGCGGCGGAAGAATCGTATATAATGTCCATTCCAAACACGAAAACCCTGCACGGTCAAGCAGCTCTCATATCCGGACGGTGTACCGCCATATGATTGGCCAGGAGGGAGACTGCAAATATTGAACAAACTATCTGAAAATGTATGTATAAAAAGCAACAGATGGTTTTAGATAATAAGAGGTGTAAAAAACATGAAAACAAAAACCTGGCTTCAGATTTTTTGCATTACGGCAGTTATCCTGGGATTTGCCTCTATTGCTTTTACCCGGCCCGTATGGATTGAGGGAGAAGTCACCCGATCTCCCTGGCTGAAAGATTCCAGATATTATATTGAAGTTGACAAACAAGTTTACAAAATATTGCCGGGTATCCGTATTACCTACCGGTACCTGAGAAATAAAGGGGCTTACAATGAAGAACCTGCATCTGTCAATACCATATATACAGGTCATACGGTTTTGATGAAGGTCAACCAAAAAGATGTTATCCAGATCATCAGATTTCAGCCTTAAGGAGAAAAATATGATAAAAATATGCAAAAATAAGGGAATTGCCGTACATGCAGTTTTTATATGGCTGATAGCATCCTTTTTAAGCATTCCTGTGACCACTTCCCGGGCCGCCAATTCATCTGACTATCATTCGGTTCCTCCTTTTGTTACAGCAGGAGTCCCGCCCCTTGTGATGCTTGCTATGTCCAGAAACCATAAACTGTATTATGAAGCGTATAATGATGCTTCAGACTTGGATGAAGACGGTTATCTGGATGTAGGATATAAACCGACAATTGATTATTACGGCTATTTTGATAGCTATAAATGTTACACCTACAACAGTGCCAAATCAAGATTTGAACCTTCCTCAGTAACTGAAGATAAAACCGTGAATTCCGACAAAGAATGGAGTGGAGACTTCCTGAACTATCTGACCATGAGCCGGATTGATACGCTGAGAAAAGTCCTGTACAGTGGATACAGATCCACCGACACAGATACAGAAACGGTTCTTGAACGATCATTTGTCCCCCAGGATGCCCATTCCTGGGGTAAAGAATATTACACCATTGACCATGACGGCTATGATATCAGGGATTATACTCCCCTTGATCTGCCAGAAAACAACACCCGCCATCTTTTTGCCAATACAACTATTGATGCGAACAATAACAATATAGGATATGATGACCCCCCGTTGCTTCGGGTCCTTCCGAACAACACCCACCGTATCTGGGAGTGGGTCGCCAAAGAACGCCCGGTCTGCGATGACTCTCTGGAATATTCCGGAGGTCATCACACCAGCCACCCGCAGAACCATACTGAATTTGACGTACTTTTCGCTCAGTTCGGTAACGAAACCCATAAACAGGGAGAGCAGGCAGTCGAACAAATTAATGGAAGTGGTAATCCTTTTGGAGATGATGACAATTATTTAACGCTTTTTCAGGGTGAATTGCTGATAGCAGAAGGTG
>JAIVHE010000095.1 GCA_020201255.1 Desulfobacteraceae bacterium | reverse complement strand
CCGCCGATGCCCAGAGAAAACAAGAGAACAATGAAAATGGGAAACAGTATTTTTACGTTAAAGGGTAGATTGGCAAACGCTTTTTTGATCATGGAAATGACCTCTTTTTTCGATAAGGTTTATATTGAATTCCTATAAATCTTCACATAACCGTCTTCGACAATAAGCTTAAAGGCGGAGGGAATCGCTTTGCAAACCAGCCGCGCGTCAATATCTGCTTTCTGGTTATGGAATTTACTGACAGAAACAGGCATATCCCGGCAGGCTGTTTCAGCATATCTTGAGTCGATAAACTTCTCTATATCAACCAGGCTGCCGACTCCCATCACATCATGCATGTATTTTTGCATGTTGTCAAAATCCTGAAGAACCGGAAAAAGATCATTTGTCATAATTCCATTGGAAGTAGACAATACATTGGACAGAACAGGGGCTGAAAGCCCCAGCGTTGCTTCAGGATCCAGAAAACGAACCCCGATCCGGGCGGAATCCGTTATATTATCTGAAATATGTTTTCCAGCTTCCACAAGCAATTGTGTAAACTCATAGACCGCATCTGTATGTGGCCCTGCAAAATCGTCACGAACGGCAACCACACAGCACGGATGATTCTCCCACAGCTCACCAGAGAGAAACTGCATTTTGCAAATTCCTGCTGCAATCGATTTGGAAGCAATGGGTTCTGCCACCATAAATCCTCCCACATTCTGACTGGCCCCGAGGAATTCCGGCATATTCACCGGCGCAACAACTTCAAAATTAACGTGCACATCGTCGCCTTTTTCAAGGCTTGCCTTAAGACCGTTTTTTTCAAAAAACATATGGGCAAGCATGTGATGAACAGATAGTTTGTGGGGAATCAGAAAAGATTTGCCCTTAAAAAAATCAGCATAGGGTTTGGCGTACCCTCCATTGCTGTTACGGGCAAAAGCACTTCCGTTTTTATGCGCCAGAAGTGTCAATTTGATGGGTACCCCATGGGCAAAAAGATCCTGGGCAATGGGGGCAAGAATAAAAGCGGCATCAACAATGCCTTTATCAAGGGCCTGTTCCACCGGATTCCAGCCGGCCATGCAAAGGGTCTCAAGTTCAAAATATTTGGGTGACATTTCCCCCTTTTCAATTTTATCCTTGAGAACACCAAGAATAAGGTGATCGGTGATCTGAATATGGGCGACCCGCAATTGCACTTTTCCGGAACTGCCGATAACCGGTCCTTCTGAAAAAGCTTTTTTTTCCATGGGTGCCACACCCAACACCTCATCAATTATCTTTTTTAACTCTTCCGTTGTAAACGGTTTGGGGACAAAGCCACTCACGCCATTTTTTCTGGCTTTTTGCAATTGTTCTCGATCCGCCTGAGCCGTGGCCATGATAAAAGGAATATGCTTATATTTTTTATACGCCCGGACCCAGACAAGCAATTCATCCCCGCCTTTATTGGGCATGTTCCAGTCACTGACAATCAGGTCAATATCATCCATATCCTGCAGCAGATCAATTGCCACATTACCGTCTTCAGCTTCAATAATATGGGTAAAACCAAGCTCATTAAGAATCTTAATCTCAATTTTCCTCATCGATGCCTGGTCTTCAACAAGCAATATTTTCATCTTTTCGGGATCATAATCTGGCATGCTTTTTTTCTCTTTTCATCCTGTGGTCAGTATAGGTAATTCACTATACAATGAAACCGAGCATCAGCTGTTCCATCTTTTTCAGGTGTTCAGAACTGCTGTTGACATCAGCCAGCGCTTTTCGTATTTCTGCAATATTTTCGTTGACCTTTTTCATACCATTTGTAATTTGAGATGTGGCTGCGGCAGTTTGAACAACATTGGCGCTGACTTCCTTTGTTTGACGCGCTGCACCACTGACATTATCAGCGATATTAGTGCTGGAAATACTCTGTTCTTGAACGGCAGCCGCAATTGTTTCGACAATATTGGTCATATTGTGTGTTACGTCATTTATTTTTTTGATTTCGATGATCGTGCTTTGGGTCGAACTGCTCATGGCTTCAATTTTGTGTTTAATATCAAGGGTGGCTTCATTTGTCTGGGCAGCCAGATCTTTCACCTCCCCGGCAACAACGGCAAATCCTTTACCCGCCTCTCCGGCCCGGGCCGCTTCAATTGTCGCATTCAGCGCCAGCAGCTTTGTCTGTTCGGCAATCTCGACAATGGTATCAATGACCGAGGTGATTTCTTCGGATGCCTTGCCTAAAATATCGATTTTCTCAAAGGCTTTGTCCACGCACGACTTCGCCTCAATCGTAATCATCCGGGCTGCTTCGGAATTTTTGGAAATCTCGCCAATGGTGCTGATCATTTCATCTGTCACAATGGTGATGGAATCCATATTTTTTTGTAAATACTCCGCTGCCTCTGAAACACAAGCAATATTCTCCCGCATTTCTTTTGTGGCATCATCAACGGTGTCTGATTCCTTTGCGATAATTTCAGACCTTTTTGTCAGGTCTGCTGCCGCCTTAGAAAGCCCTGCAACGGTTTCATGCAATTGGGTCGAATTGACTTTGATGCCTTCCCGAAGACTTTGTTGTTCAAGTTCTGCCTGTGTATGATTCTTTTCTTCCGTCTCAAGCTTGACTGCCAAATCCCTTAAAATGCCGGCAATTACATCAACCTCACCGGCATTTTCAATATCGCAGACCGCGGAATAATTGCCCCTGCTGATTTCCACTGCAAAATCGGAACAGGCGGTTATCGGGCGGGAAACCTTCCCGGCCAGCAACCACAGCAGATAACCGGATAAAGCCAATGCTGCGCAGAAAACACCAAAAACCATTGGAAGCCTTTGGATGGATAGTGTGCCATAGCTAATGGCCCCTTTCCCCCCTAAGACAATGACAATAGAAACCAAGATCATGGTGGCAATCCAAATGCCAAAGCTGCCGGCAAAAATTTTCTGACGAATCGGTAACCCTGCAAACAGGGATTCTTTCTTGTGGTCCAATGAAGCAGGCATGTTCTTCTCCTTTACATTATAGCTTCAGCCGGGTAGACATCCGTGGTGTTCTGTTGAAGTTTAGACTTTGTTCTGTTTAAAGGGCGTATAAAATGGAAAATCCTTTTTTGCAGCAAAAAAGGGGGATGCACAGCCAATACAGGGCGCATTGGCATCGATACACCAGGTTTGTCCCCCGTTCCACCACCGTGTCGGACAGTCTGCATAGGTCTCCGGACCCAGACAGCCCAATTTGAAAAGGCATCCTTTATCTCCCAGTTTTCGGGCAAATATTTCCTGCTGATAATCATGATACCGTGGACACAGTTCATGGACTCTGCGGCTGAAAAACATTTTTGGCTGCCCATCGACCAACTCGGGCAGGCCCACCTGTACCAGGTGAATGATGGTTTTCCATACCCAGTCCGGATGAACGGAACATCCCGGGATTTCAATCAGCAGGGGCTTTATTTTTTTGCGCAGATAAAACTCTTTCAGGCTGATGGCATCGGTTAAATTGCCTTCTGCAGCCGGGATACCCCCATGGGTTGCACAGGTTCCCACTGCTATGGCACCGCTCATGGTCTGTGCAGCAGCTGTTACATAATCGGCAAACGGTTTGTCTCCGATCACGCAGGCTTCCGGCATGCCCCAGGGGATAGAGCCCTCCACCGCCAGAAAATATTCCCCGGCACGGCCTGAGATATAGTCGTCAATGAGATCCAAAGCCTGTTTTCCGGATGTGGCGGACAAATCAGCGTGAAAAGAAAGTTTTGAATATTGGGTGATCATGGAAACTGCATTGGGAGATTGGGCCTGCAAAAGAGAAATGGAACAGCCCGTGCAGGACTGGCCCTGCAGATAGATAAGCCTGGGAACACTTGCAGGGTCTATCTTTTTCAAGGCTGCCTGAACAATCCCGGGAAACTGGGTAATACCAAAGGAGGCGCTTAAACATGCAGCCATTTTCAGAAATTCTCGTCGATCTATCATAAATTTGTCCCCAGCTAATAATTAATAAAGTACCATCTGTATAGGGTTCTGCTTGTTAATGCACGGCGCAGGCCAGACACGGATCAAAAGA
>JAIVHE010000094.1:2573-6627 GCA_020201255.1 Desulfobacteraceae bacterium | reverse complement strand
TGCTTGATGGTACCCACCCTGATATGATTTTTTGTCAACTCCCGGACCAAATCCACCATCAGTGTAGTCTTGCCGGTTCCGGGATGCCCGATGATCTGTACCGTTTTTTTGTTCACTGCCGTTCCCTGCCGCTCTATTATGATATCATTTCGTTTCATCGGATACTTTATCCAAAAATTTTGAAGGCTGTCACAGTCTTGTCATGTTCCCTTGACAGACAGTCCCACGATACCTAAACTATGCGCCAGGCACAACAGATAATATAATGTATGAAACAACGTAATCAAGGAGATTCAAATGAAAGTCGTCATTTTGCAGGGAAGTGCCAGAAAAAAAGGCAATACCGCCAGGGTACTGACCTGGGTGGAAGAAGAGCTACAGACGCTTGGCCATGAAGTTGAGTCCATTTACCTGCATGCAAAAAATTTGAAAGGGTGCATGGGATGCGGCAAATGCAAGGAAAATCCTGTGCCCACGGGATGCATTCAAAAGGATGATATGCCGGAAGTCATGGAAAAAGTGGTTGATGCACAATTGACAATTTTCAGTTCTCCCCTGTATTTCTGGGGATTCTCCGCCCAGATAAAAGCGGTAATCGACAGAACATACAGTCTGTATACCAACGCAAACCAGCCCGGTCATGCCTCTCTGGTGGACGGCCGGCGCCAGGCTCTGGTTGCCACGGGTGCCGGCGGATTTGATGAAAATGCAGAGGGCATGATCGATGCCTTCGGACGGATGCAGAAATACCATAAGACTGTCAATGCAGGCACATTATTTATCGGTTCCTGCACCACCCCCGATGCCATGGATGATGCGATTCGTCAGAAAGCCGTTGCATTTGCCAGGAAAATAGTGTCCTGACGCAGGATGGAAAGAAAACAAGAAAGTCAGTAATAAAAAAGGGGGTATGCAAATAAGGCTTATTGTTTATTTTTAAGCAAATCGCGTATTTCTGTGAGTAATACTTCTTGCGCTGATGGAGCCTTATGTGCTTTTTCCTCTTTTCGCTTGAAGGAGTTTATTCCTTTGACAGCTATGAAAATTGCAAATGCGACAATCGTGAAATCGACAACCGTCTGAATAAACTTTCCATAACTGATTACAACAGCTGGAATTTCCCCCACAGCCCCTTTAATCGTTAGTGCCAAGTTGGAGAAATCTATTACGCCCACAAGAATACCTATTGGAGGCATAATGACATCATCAACAAATGAAGAAACGACCTTACCAAATGCAACGCCAATAATGATGCCTACTGCCATGTCTATGACATTACCTTTAGCCGCAAATTCCTTAAACTCTTTCATCATACCCATGATTAAGTCCATCCTTTTTAAAAAGTGATCTTTTTGTTTGCAGCGATATTGATCATTTGACAGTAAATCAACGCCTGGGGTTGTTACCTTTCATAACTATCTGCTTTTAGTAGATACATCGGCTCAATGCTGTCAAATTGCTCACATACTATTTACCGTGTCAATTTATTTTTACATTAACCCGAAAGAACATAGGTCTTTTTTGGAATCTGACTGACAAAAGTCCGCAATCTGATTAAACATAGGAGGGATATTCCGTAGACATGCCATCTTGGAAAATAACTGTTTGATCAGCCGAACCGCCAGGGTCCTGGACCCGACCCGGATGATTCATTCTTATCTTGACATAGCCAGAGGATTTCTATAGATACATACATAAATTTTTAAGAAACAGTTAGGATAAAAATTTTTTGGCACTGCGTTTAAAAAAATCAGCGTTTTTCAAAACAATAAAATTCAAACTAAGCGCATTATTTTGTTTGTTAACCATCGCATTGTCCATCCTGGCCAGTGTCACCTTTTATGATCACAAAAAAGACTTTCTGTTCAACCAGCTCAAGGAAAACGCAGGCACATTATCTAAAAATCTGGCCATAAATGCAGGTGCTGCTTTATTGGCCAGTGATGAAATGCTGCTTAGTGTTCTGGTCTTTACCGAACTTAAAAATCCCGATGTATTGTCTGCCGCTATTTTGGATCATGAAGGAAAGGCACTGATCCATTCGGATATCAAAAAAATCGGGGATGCTGTTCTTCCCGGGAACACTGTTCAGGAAAGACCCGATATCCCCGAGGAAAATCAGTTAAAAGAAATCAAACCGATAGTCGTCAACGGCAAAAAAATCGGCACTGCGTTACTGACCATGGATTTTTCACCCGTGTTTGAGAAAGCCTATAAACTCAAAATAAATCTTTTCACAGCAACCCTGATGTTCATTGGTTTGGGGTGTTATCTCATCATTCACATTATCGGCAACATGCTCGAACCTTTGGGAGTACTGAGTCAGGCTGCCGTTAGAATCGGACATGGCGATCTGAGTGTGCGGATTCATGAAAGCGGCGGAGAAGAAATCCGAAAACTCGGAAACGTATTTAACCAGATGGCCGAAGATCTGGATCATGCAAACCAAAGCGCGGAAGAAGGATATCTTCAGTCGGTCATGGCCCTCAGTGCTGCTGTGGAAGCCAGCGATCCTTACACAAGGGGTCATTGTGACCGGGTCGCCTATTATTCAGAGCAAATCGCCCTGAAAATGGGAATGGACAAGGCCTCTGTAAAACCCTTGGTTCTGGCAGGACAGCTGCATGACCTGGGAAAAATCGGTGTTGACAAAGAAATTCTTTGTAAACCCGGCCGTCTGAATTCAGATGAGTTCGATCACATTGCCCGTCACCCCATGATTGCCTGGCAGATTTTAGAACCCGTTCGGTTTTTAGCAAAGGAAAGGGACATTATCATTGTTCACCATGAACGGTTTGACGGCAAGGGATATCCCAATGGCCTTAACGGAAATCAAATCTGCCGGGAAGGAAAAATCCTGGCGGTTGCAGACTGTTATGATGCAATGACGTCCAACCGTCCCTACAGGCGATATATGGATGAGAATAAAGCCCTGGGGATTATAAAAGAAGAAAAAGGCAAGCAGTTTGATCCTGATATTGTGGATGCTTTCCTGGAAGCCCATCCGTTCTTTGAGAACCGTGAATCCCTGGACACGCGCCTTGAAATATCCAGCCGGGGAAGGGTGTGGCTTTATGATGAGACCTTCTCAGAGACATCCCAAAACAAAAAGATAGCTGTCTTACATTAGGAGTTACAAATGGTACGCCTCTTTACGTTGCTGGTGCTCTCGATGATTTTTTTTGTAAATTCCTGTGCATTGAACACCTCTTTACCTACCAATCCGGTTGATAACCGAACAATATCCGATACTGCCATAACGGGGGATGATAAAAAAAGACGTGATGATGTTACAATTATGAACGACCCCCAAACGCTTTATGAACAGAGACAATATGACAAAGCGTTGATGGCAATGCTTGAGGCAGATCCCGGACTTTTGGAAGATCTGTCCGCCAGAAAACTGCTCTGGCGGATCAATGACCGACTTGTTACGGCCCAATGGTATCTGCAAAAAGGCATCGCTGAATTGTTAAACGGCCATAAAGACAAGGCCCTGCATCATATTGACGAAGTGCTTAAATTATACCCCGATCACAAGCCATCCCTTTTACTGAAACAGAATCTGGATTCCATCAACTTAAAAGAAAATCAAAAAACGCCTAAACTTCTCCTCCCAAAAAAAATCAGCAAAAATCCGACAAAAGAAAATCTGAGGCTGGCAGATTATTATTTAATGACAGGCAACATATATTTTGAGAAAGACCAACTGACCCTTGCAAAGACGTCCTGGCTCCAGGGCCTTGATATTGTTCCTTCCCATAAAACCATAAAGGGAAAATTGGTTACACTTCTCACAAATGAAGGACTGCAGCTTTTCGGGCAGGGAGATATAAAGGCATCCATTGCAAAATGGGAAGAGGCATTAAAAATCAACCCGGATGATCCTGAAGCAAAAAGGTACCTTGACAAAGCCCGCAAGGCAGAAGAAAAAGTCCGTTCCATTGATTAAATAGAGCGTTTTTTCCAATCGAACCAAGGGCACACTCACCGTTCACATCACCCTTGGCTTATACCATGACTAAACTGAGCATCTGAATGTTCATGAATATAC
>JAIVHE010000094.1:0-2531 GCA_020201255.1 Desulfobacteraceae bacterium | reverse complement strand
GGCTTGCCAAAGGCATGGATGTGTAGATGATGAGCTGGATGGGCATCTCGGCCGGAGTCAGCTCGAAGTCCACCAGGCCTGTGGCGATGGCGCTGCGCGGCATGCCGTCGAATTCGGCGGACTCCAGGTTCTGGGTCATCACCATGCCGCCCTCGCCTTTGATGGCCCGCACCCCCAGGGTGCCGTCACTGCCGGTGCCCGAGAGCACCACGCCGATGGCCCTCTCGCGCTGGTCCTGGGCAAGGGATCGGAAAAAGAAATCGATGGGCCGTCGCTGGCAGCGCGGGACTGCAGGTTCGAGCAGTTGCAGCGTACTGTTCAAAAAGGCCATGTCACGATTGGGAGGGATGACGTAGACGCAGTTGATCTTGACCTTCATGCTGTCCTCAACCTGAAAGACCTCCATACGAGTGAATCGCCGGATCAGCTCGGTAAGAACGCTCTTGTGATCCGGAGCCAGGTGCTGCACCACTACAAAGGCCATGCCAGGGTCAGAGTCAGCCGGCATGCCGGAAAAAAAGGCCTCGAATGCTGCCAGACCCCCGGCTGATGCCCCGATGCCCACGACGGGAAAACGGTCGGATTCCCGGTTTGGCTGAGGCTGAACGTCAATGGCGGAGCCGGAGTGCTCCGGTGGCATACCGACCTTCGTTTTCCCTGGGAGTGATACGGTCGTTTTGGTCAGGTCTCTTTTTCTTTTTTTCATGGCAAAATGCCCAATGGTTATGTGTTCATTGATGATAACGTATCTTTGCCTTCCTGGTATCATGGTCACTCATGGCGAACTAATAATCATGAAAATCAGTTTCGTTTGTGAATTTGAATTATAAAGGAGCAAACAAAGGGAATTCGATGAGATTTATGCCAGTCTATGGATCAAATATTACTTTTTGGCGGGGTTTTTGTCCATCAGGAGAAACACCATTTTAAAATAATTTATTTCGGAGGTTGTTTCATGAAATTTTGTGAGACGGAAAATAGTGGCGGGCATAAAGAAGAGCAGGCAAAACCAATATATGGTAATCGTATCTATCCAGCATACCATAATATGTACTTTTAACACGATAGAGTAAAAAAGCGTCTAAGAAATATCTTAGAATTCAATAAGCCCTTTCTTAACGGCAATCTTGGTGAGTTGGGCAATGGAGGACACTTCCAGTTTATGCATGATATTGTACTTATGGGTCTCTATGGTCTTGGGGCTGATACAGAGACGTTCTGCAATCTCCTTCGGGATTAAACCGTCCGCCAGAAGGGTAAAAACCTCCTTTTCGCGAACTGTCAGTTTTGTAATGCCGTTCTGCATTCCCCTGACTTCAGCCAGATCTCCCATGGTAAGCGCGTCCAGTTTTTCCGAGAGGATCCTGCGCACGCCACTGGAGAAGTAGGTACCCCCTTCCCTGACCACTTTTGCCGCCCGAATGACTTCTTTGATGGGTTCCCGCTTGAGAATATAGGCGCTTATGCCCAGCTTGAAAAGGGTTGTGATATATTCCTGGTCCGAATACATGGTATAGATCATCACCTGGATATGCTCATTCCATGTCTTGATCTCTTGTGTTGCGTCTATTCCCTTCATATTGGGCATGGAGATATCCATAATCACCAGGTCGGGCTTCAGAGTTTTTACCATTTTGACAGCTTGAATTCCGTCCGGGGCCGTGCCCACGATTTTAAAATCCGGTTCTTTTTCAAACGCCCTGATGACTCCTTCCAAGACCACGGGGTGGTCGTCTGCAAGAAGGATTTTTGTTTTGCCGCCGTGCGGTTTTTCGGTACTTTTTTGTTCCATGATATTACTCTCCTACCCAATACACGGTTTCATTAAACCGGTGTCTCCACGGTCACCCGGGTTCCTTTTCCGATTTGGGATGTGATGCGAAACTCACCGCCGACCTGGATTGCCCTCTCATGCATGATGATAAGGCCAAGCTTACCTTTTTCATCTTGTCGGGCAGATATTTTATCGAATTCAAAACCCGGGCCGTCGTCTTCTATGATTATTGATAAAAACTGGTTATTTCTGGTCAGATTGACAATAATATTCTCTGCACTGGCATGCTTGAGGCAGTTTGTCAACGCCTCCTGAGCGATCCGGTAAATAGCCAGTGCCTTTTCATCATCTATCTGCAAAAAATTCCCTTGTATATGAAGATGAAAACTGATGTTGGAATTCTTTTTCATTTTATTCAACATGTTTCTGATGGCCGGAATCAGCCCAAGGTTTTCCAGGATGTGCGGCCTGAGACTGCCTGCCAGCCAGCTGACATAATCCATCGATTTCATGATGCTGTTTTGTATCTGGACTAGTGCCTCTGCCTTGATGGGGGCATGTTCGCTTGCATCTATCACATCATCGAGATCCATATTGAGTTTTGCCAGTATCTGTCCAACATCGTTATGGAGGGACTCGGCTATCGCCCGGCGTTCTTTTTCCAGGAGCTCCACCAGCTTTTTTGATAAATATTTACGTCGTTCCTGCGTTTTCAGAATTTTTTTATTCTGCAATTTCAGATCGGCCTCGAATTTCT
>JAIVHE010000393.1 GCA_020201255.1 Desulfobacteraceae bacterium | reverse complement strand
TTTGGGGGAATTCATGATAGTTGCAAGATGGTTAATGTTTTAAAGTCTGGACTTCCAGGGAAGATTATGAAATATAATATTGAATAAATTTTTGCAGATACCTTTAGTATCCTTGATGATTCTGAGAATCAAGAATATGGGGCAAGTTAAACTTGAACCTGGCAGTGTGGCTTAATTTTCTTTTTTACAAACCGCATCCGGACATTAAACGAGTATGACATATGGCTGAAAAACCCACCTATGAAGAACTGGAAAGACGGGTTCAGGAAATGGAAAAAAACGAATCCGAGTACAAATCTTCCATGGAGGCGCTACGGAACAGTGAAGTGCCATATCTCCTTCTTTTTGAACATGCTAATGTGGGAATTTTCGTTGCCCAGGACGGATACCTGAAGGTACCGAATCCGTACCTGTCACAAATTGTAGGTTACTCGCGGGCTGAGCTGGAAGAACAGCCATTAAGCCTGTTCATCCACCCGGAATTCCAGTCTCTGGTGACCACGCGACACCAAGAACGGCTCAGTGGCAAAACCGGTCTGCCTCAGACTTACGACTTCCGCGTCATTACCAAGAACGGAACGAGTCTCTGGGTCCAGCTCAGCACGGTTCTGATACAATTTAACGGCAGGCCCGCAACCTTGAATTTCCTGCATGACATTACCGAGCGTAAACAGGCCGAGGAGGAGGTGCGGGAAAGAGGGAGAAAATACCGCCGCCTCTTCGAGACCATGGCCCAAGCAGAGGAACTTCTGAGAAATACATTCGATCTTTCGCCTATCGGGAAGGCACTGGTTGCCCCCGAAGGACCCCTTCTGAAAGTGAATGCAGCGCTTTGCCGAATTCTTGGCTATTCCAAAGAAGAACTGCTCACGAAAATCTTTCAGGATATTATATGGCCGGATGATCTCGAAGCGTTACTTGCGAATAATAAACAGTTGCTGATGGGCGAGATTGACACTTACGAGATGGAGATAGGCGGCTTTCAAAGAGATGAGAGTCTTGTCTGGGCTCAAATCAATGTGTCATTGTTCCGTAATAGTGATTCAAAAATTTTCATTGCCCAGATTCAGGACATCACCGAGCGTAAGCAGGCGGAAAAACTGCTGATAAAAAAAGAGGCGCTGTTCCGAGGATTATTCGATCATATGACCAGCGGTTCCGCTGTTTATGAAGTCAGAAATGATGGATCAAGAGGTGCGGACTATATAATCCGGGAATTTAACCGGAAAAGCCTTGAAATGGAAGGAAAAAAACTGGAAGAGGTGATGGGCAGAAGTCTTTTTGACCTGAGGCCCAATATTAACGACTACGGATTGATTCCCGCCATGAAAAAAGTATGGGAAACCGGCAGCCCTGAGTGTTTTCCAACCAGGATATACCAGGATAAGAATTTTTCAAATTTTTATGAAAATCATATTTTCAAATTACCCTCAGGAGAGGTAGTGACCATCTATAATGATGTCACCGATCAAAAAAATCAGGAAAAAGCGCTGCAGGAAAGTGAAAAAAAATATCGCGCTCTTTTTGACACATTTCCTTTGGGAATAACCGTATCGGATCAATTCGGAAATATCGTTGAATCTAATGCCGTATCTGAAAAATTTCTGGGAATACCTAAAACTGAACATGAAGCCCGAACTATTGACGAACCGACTTGGCGGATCATCCGTCCTGATGGAGCACCGATGCCTGCGGCAGAATATGCCAGTGTGAGGGCTTTGAAAGAAAACCGGCAGATTGAAAATGTTGAAATGGGAATAGTGAAAGGCGACACTGAAATCACCTGGATTAATGTGTCTGCAGCCCCACTGCATCTTGAAGACTATGGCGTGGTTGTCACCTATGGGGACATCACCGAGCGCAGGCTGACGGAGGAGGCACTGCGGGAAAGTGAAGCGCGATTCCGATCTATATATAAGCATACGGCAGTCGGTTTAGCGCAGGTTTCCCTTGATTTCAAAATAATGAGCGCCAATGAGGCTTATTGCAATATGTTGGGATATCAGGAAAAAAATCTCGTTGGAAGGCATCTGAAAGAATTTACCCATCCTGATGTGATAGAAGAAAATATTCAAAAGCAAGCAAATCTGGCTTCAGGTAAAATTGATCATTACCGCATGGAGAAAAAATTTATCCATAAAAAAGGACAAACAGTTCATGCGATCCTCGATGCAAATCTAATAAGAAATGCCTCGGGTAACGCTATCTACTTTCTTGGAAGCGTGGTAGACATCACAGAACGTAAACAGGCAGAAATGGATTTGCAGTCCCAGAAAAAGTTGCTTGAAGGGGTCTTTGATTCCATCAAAGATGTCATTGGGGTTCAGCTTCCCGATCATACCATAGTTCAATATAATCGTGCCGGATATAAACGTCTCGGTCTGACAGAAGATCAGGTTAAGGGAAAAAAATGTTATGAATTGCTCGGGAAAAAAAATCCCTGCCACGCATGTCCTACTGCCAAAGCATTGGTTTCCAAAAAAATGGAGACAATAGAAAAAACTGTTCCTGAACTCGACGGATATTTCATATGCACCAGCAATCCAGTCTTGGCCGATAACGGTGATATCAAACTGATTATAGAACAATTAACGGATATCACTGAAAAGAAAAAAATTGATGAAAAGCTTCAACAGTCTCAGAAAATGGAATCCATTGGTTCTCTTGCCGGGGGCATTGCTCATGATTTCAACAATCTTTTGTTTCCCATTGTGGGATTGTCTGAAATGATGCTGGCCGATTTTCCACCGGACAGCCCGGAACATCATAATCTTCATGAAATCTTTCTGGCCGGCAAAAGAGGCAGAGAACTGGTGCAGCAGATCCTGTCTTTCAGCCGGCAGTCGGAAAAACAGCTGATCCCGGTCCACATCCAGAAAGTGCTCAAAGAGGTTTTTAATCTCTGCCGGGCCACCATTCCAGCGGACATCCCGATCAGCCGGGATATCCAGACAAACTGCAATCCGGTCATGGCAGATCCCACCCAGATCCATCAGATTGCCATGAATTTTATCACCAATGCCTATCATGCAGTGGAACCTGTCGGCGGCACTATTTTAATTCAGCTTACGGAAACTGATGTGGATAAAGCCGATGATTCGGTCGGTGACCTGGCACCGGGCCGGTATGCCATGTTGTCGGTTTCCGATACCGGTACCGGTATCGATCCTGCCGTTATCAGCAAAATCTTCGACCCCTATTTCACCACCAAGGAAAAAGGAAGGGGAACCGGCCTGGGCCTTGCAACGGTATACGGTATCGTGAAAACTTATGGCGGTGAAATCAGGGTTCTTAGTGACATCGGCAAAGGCACAACTTTTACCATCTACCTGCCGCTGCTGGAAAAAGCACAGGAATCCGAACCTGAAAAAGAGATAATCCCAATTCCTACAGGCACGGAACATATCCTGCTTGTGGATGATGAACAACCCATTGTGAACCTTGAAAAACAGATGCTTGAAAGACTGGGATATCACGCCACTATCTTTACAAGCAGTGCGGATGCCCTGGCAGTCTTCAGGGCTGATCCAACTATGTTTGATCTGGTGATAACCGACATGAACATGCCCCATTTGAACGGCATGCAATTGGCTGAGGAACTGGTTGCCGTCAGGCCTGATATCCCCATCATCATCTGCACCGGATTCAGTGAAAGAATCGATAACAGGAAAGCTGAAGCTATTGGAATAAGGGGATTACTGATGAAACCGATGGGGATGAAGGATCTCGCCCAAAAAATCCGTGAGGTAATGGATAGTAAAAATCCTTTTGACTCAAGGAGTTAAAAATGAATGAACAAAAGAATGATGAAGCACTGATACCGGATTCACTGATGGGCAAATGGCAGAATATTGTTGATTTGTTGGCAGATGTGCTGACTGTTCCTTCCGCAATTATCACCAGAGTTTATCCGCCGGAAATTGAAGTCATCTGTTCCGCCCGGCATCCAAACAACCCCTATAAATCAGGGGATAGAGCATTGATGGCAAAACACTATTGCGAAGCTGTCGTTTCTAACAACCAGAAATTACAGGTAACTTACGCGCCAAAAGACCCGGCCTGGCAT
>JAIVHE010000093.1 GCA_020201255.1 Desulfobacteraceae bacterium | reverse complement strand
CGGGGAGAACGGCACCGGCAAATCCACCCTGCTGGAGGCCCTGGCCATCCGCTGCGGCATCCACATCTGGCAGCCGGAGTTATATCTGCGGTGCGAGGCCAATCCCCATGAAAAAAACCTGTACCGCCACCTGTCGGTCACCTGGTCACAAGGCCCGGTACCGGGTTCCTATTTCGGGTCCCAGAGTTTTTCCCATTTTGCCAGAAAACTTGAAGAGTGGGCGGTCAATGACCGTCCCATGCTGGATTATTTCGGCGGAAAGTCCCTGATCACCCAGTCCCACGGCCAGTCTTTGATGTCTTATTTTGCCAGCCGGTACCGGAGAAAGGGGCTGTATTTTCTGGATGAACCGGAAACCGCCCTGTCTCCCAGGTCCCTGGTGGATCTGCTCAACCTGATTGTCCAGGAAAGTGGCAAAGGCCATGCCCAGTTTGTCATCGCCACCCATTCCCCCATTCTCATGGCCTGTCCTGATGCGCTGATCTACGGGTTTGACGGGCCGAAAATTCTGCCGGTGCAGTATGAAGACACTGATTATTATCGGCTTTACAAAGCGTTTATGGCAGATCCCGGCGCCTTTATCGGGGTTGAAAATTAATTTGCTGCTAACCTGTTTTTTTGATGGACAGCCCAGAACAGGCATTTTATAAAAAGTATGCAGCCCGATAATATAAAACCCTGATTGTGAAAGGAGAAATTTTTTTTTCAGCCAACAGCCACCACCTTTATTAACTTTGCCATCAAGGAGATCCCATGAAGACCCAAAAGTTTTTGCTTACTGAACAGGAAATGCCGCGCAAATGGTACAACATTATGGCAGACATGCCCACCCCCATGGAGCCGCCCCTGCATCCGGGCACGGGCCAGCCCTGCGGACCCGAAGACCTGGCCCCAATTTTTCCCATGAACCTTATTGAACAGGAAGTGAGCACAGACCGGTGGATCGATATTCCTGAAGAAATCCTGGACAGGTACGCCATCTGGCGGCCGTCTCCTTTGTTCCGGGCGCACAATCTGGAAAAGGCCCTGGACACCCCGGCCCGGATCTATTTTAAGAACGAGGGTGTCAGCCCGGCAGGGTCCCACAAACCCAACACCGCCCTGGCCCAGGCCTATTACAACAAGGTGGCAGGCACCAAAAAGATCACAACCGAGACCGGGGCAGGGCAGTGGGGCAGCAGCCTGGCCATGTGCTGCGCGTTTTTCGGTATTGAATGCAAGGTGTTCATGGTAAAAATCTCCTACAACCAGAAGCCCTACCGCCGGCTGATGATGGAAACCTGGGGAGCCAACTGCACGGCCAGTCCTTCCACGGAAACCAAGGCCGGCCGGTCCATCCTGGAAAAAAACCCGGATTCACCGGGTTCCCTGGGTATGGCCATTTCCGAAGCAGTGGAAGAAGCCGTATCTGATGAAAACACCAAATATGCCCTGGGATCGGTGCTCAACCATGTGATGATCCACCAGAGCATCATCGGCCTGGAAGCCCAGAAGCAGATGGAAATGGCAGGGGATTACCCGGATGTGATCATCGGCAGTGCCGGCGGGGGCAGCAACTTTGCGGGCCTTGCCTTTCCCTTTGCCAGGGACAAGATCGCCGGCAAAGAGATCGATATCATTGCGGTGGAACCTACATCGTGTCCCACCATGACCCGGGGGCCCTTTGCCTATGATTTCGGCGACACCGTGCAGATGACGCCCCTTTTGCCCATGCACACCCTGGGTCACAATTTCGTGCCTGCCCCCATCCATGCAGGCGGGTTGCGGTATCACGGCATGTCCCCTATTGTCAGCCAGCTGATCCTGGACGGCATCATCCGGCCGGAAGCCATGCACCAGCTGGAAACCTTCAAGGCCGGCCTGACCTTTGCCCGGTCCGAAGGCTATATATCGGCTCCGGAATGCAACCATGCCGTTGCCATGGCCATCAGGGAAGCGCTCAAAGCCAAAGAAGAGGCAAAGGAAAAGGTGATTCTCTTTAACTGGTCCGGCCACGGCCTGGTGGATATGGCATCCTATGCCTCCTACTTCAAAGGGGAACTGGCAGACCATGACCTGCCCCAGGAGCAGATCGATGCGGCACTCAAGGACCTGGAAACCCTGCCCAAACCCCGGCAGGCGGCAAAATAAGCCGGGCAGCAGTATTCCTTATTCCTGCACCACTGCCCAGGGGTCCAGCGATTCGGGGATTCGTGGGACCGCAGCCGCAATCTGTGAATACTGAGAAAAGTCCGGCATAAAATCATCAGGGGCCTGGTAAAAAAACAGGCCCCTGATAATTTTTACAATGCTGATACAATGCCGATACAATTGTTATCTCAGGCTGTCCATAGCTTTTTTGAATCCAGCAAAGGACCCTGCAATGGTTTTATCCGGCACTGCATAGGAAAGACGGAAATGCCCGGGTCCGCCGAACCCTGTGCCTGGTACGGCCAGAATGTTCTGTTCCTTGAGGATATTGACAAATTCCACATCATTTTCAATGGGACTTTTGGGAAAAAGATAAAAAGCGCCGTCCGGCACGTCAAATTCATATCCCGCCTCTTTGAGCCCCTGGCAGAAAAGATCCCGGCGCCGCCGGTAGATGCCGATATCCACGGTGATTCCCTGGAGACGGCCCACCACATGCTGGAACATGGCCGGGGCATTGACATACATCATGGTGTTGGCCACCCCGGCAGCCCCGGCAATGAGGGCGGCATCTTCCGCTTTGGGGTGAATGGCCAGGTACCCGATGCGTTCGCCTGCCAGAGACAGTTCCTTGGAGTAGGAGGTGAGCACGATGGTATGGTCGTACACATCAAATATACAAGGCACGTCCACATCATAGGCGATTTTTCGGTAGGGTTCATCTGATATCAGGTAGATACGTTTGTCAAATTTTTTGCTGGCAGCCTCCAGAACCCGTCCCAGGCCGTCCAGTTCCTCCATTGAATACACCGCCCCTGTGGGGTTGTTGGGGGAATTGATGAGAACTACCCGGGTTTTCGGGGTGATGGCCGCCTGTATGGCGTTCAGGTCCAGGTGGAAATCGGGCCGGGTGGGGGCGGTCACCAGGGTGGCTCCGGCCACGAACGCATACTGGTTATAGCCCACAAAATAGGGGGCAGGGGTGAGCAGCTCTTCTCCCGGATTGACCAGGGCCCGGAGGCAATCGTTGAGCGCACCGGCAGCTCCCGCGGTCATCACCACCAGATCCGGGGTAAGGCCGACGGTGAATTCCTTGTTCAAATAATCGGCTACCGCCTGCCGCACATGGGCAAATCCCGGGTTGGGCATATAGCCATGGGAGATGCTGTTATCGTTGATCAGGTCCATGAGGGTGTCTTGCACTGCAGCCGGCGGGGGGACATCGGGATTTCCCAGAGAGAAATCATATACATTGTCCGCACCGAATTTTTCGCGCATCCTTATACCTTCTTCAAACATTTTCCGGATGGTTGAGGCGGCTTCCACCATTTTGACCATTTTATCTGCAATCGGCATGGCATTGTCCTTTCAAAAGTGTCCGTTTTCAATTGGGGCAGCATACATGAAAAAAAGGGTTATGGAAATACCCCGGCAAAAAATTGGTTGTTTGTTTTTGCTGTCTGGTCTGCCATGGCGGTGACATATGCCGGCCTGATGCCGTCTTTCCACCGGGGATATCCACCCTGCCAGACATACCGGATCAGTTCATGAAATACGGTCTGGGTGAATTCATAGGGCCCGAACCGGAAATGGCCCCTGTCATCAAATCCCATCTGCACAATTTTTTTTTCGGCAAATCCGGCAATCAGATCCTGCATTGTCTGCCGGGTTTGGTAGCCGTCTGGATTCTGTTTAAACCGGGCCGGATCTTGTGGAAAGGCAAATTGTTCATACACCCGGCCGATGATTCACAATCTAAAAGGGCCGGGGATGCCTGGTCAGCCAGTGACGTGATCCAGGTACAGAAATCATCACAGAAAAAGAAAAACCGCTCCAGAAGCAGCATGTCGGATTCAATGTTGAAGAATCCGAATGCTGCCGGTCCATGGGAAGCCGAATCAAATGACAGGGGCATGGCAGGTCTCCTTTCAAGATCAGGCATAGCATATTTCGCATGGTTGTGCTATGAAAAATTCAGATGTGCACAGATGCGCAGCAGGGCCGTCGCATCCAGGCACAGCCGGGGTGAAGGTGTTCAGCTGAGCTCTGTTTTGCGCACTTTGCCAAGGGAGGTTCTGGGAAACTCTTTTCGAAAAGAGATCCGGGAGGGACATTTGTATTTGGCAAGGCTGTCTTTGCAATGTGACCGGACATCGGCTTCGGTCAGGTGTGCCCCGGGAGTGGTGATAATAAACGCGTGGCCGCATTCGCCCCATTTGTCATGGGATTCACCTTTGACGGCGGCATCCTGGATATCCGGATGATCTTTGAGCACTTTTTCCACTTCCGCCGGATACACGTTTTCCCCGCCGGAGATATACATGTCCCCGGCCCGGCCGGCCAGAAAGAAAAAACCGTCCGCATCCTTCCAGGCCAGATCTCCTGTGTGCAGATACCCGTTTTTGATGGTTTCTTCGGTTTTCACAGGATCCTGCCAGTATTCTTTCATCATGATGGACCCTCTTACCACAATTTCTCCGATCTGTCCGGGCGGTGCGGGCCGGCCCCGGTCATCCAGGATGGTTACTTCGGCATGGAATACCGGCCGTCCTACAGTGCCGGGTTTTTGTAATGGATCATTTTCAGAGGCCCACAGCAGAATCGAGGTTTCTGTCTGTCCCATGATCTGGCGGAAACCCAGGCCCGCTTGTGTACATTCCTGGAACAGCTCCCGGGTGAGTCGTTCTCCGCCCCCGGCACACACCCGCAGAGAGGACAGATC
>JAIVHE010000092.1:4123-6521 GCA_020201255.1 Desulfobacteraceae bacterium | reverse complement strand
GGTCCTGGGTCTTTGCGTCCAGAGGACCGGCATCCCGGATATGTTTGCCAAGATCCTGGTAAATGGTAAATACGTCAGGGAATGTTGCTGAAAATTTCTGGTAGATTTCTGGCAGGTACATGGGAACCTCTCCTAAGAATTTACGGGTAAAATATCATCACATGCCTTTGCCGAAAGGGCAATGGGGGTGAACGCATTCCGGACAGTCCATGCATAATCCGCCATGGCCCAAAAATGCAAGCTCTTTTTTGCCGATATGCTCACCTGCCAGTATCCGGGGCAGCACCAGGTCCAGCACGGTGACCCGATGGTGAAGGCCGCAGGCAGGCACCCCGATGAGCGGTGTGTCGCCGATATAGGCCACCATGAACATGGCCCCGGGAAGGGCTGCGGCCCCATAATGCATCTCCGTGACTCCGGCTTTTTGGATACCCTTGCGGGTCACGTCATCCGGGTCCACACTCATGCCGCCGCTCAGCAGAATCAGATCGCATCCGCCGGACAGATGGTTTTTAATGGCCGCCTGGATCTGGGTTTCATCATCCGGGGCAAATGCAATACCGGAAACCGTGGATCCCAGGTCAATGATTTTTTTTTGCAGTATCGGGGCGAATTTGTCTTGTATCAAACCGGAGAATACCTCATCTCCCGTGATGACGATGCCGGTTTTCCGGGGGGTGAGGGGAACGACGCTGAGAATGCCCCCGTTTTTCTGTGCAATGGCGGCGGCCCGTTCAACAGGCGCCCTTTTCATCACCAGGGGGACGGCCCGGGTGGCTGCCACCTGCCGCCCTTTTTTGACCAGGGTATGGGAGTGCAGACTGGCGCACATCACCTCATCCACCATGTTGAACGCGGCCAGGGCTGCCGCGTCCACCGTCAGCAGGCCGTCGGTTTCCGCATACAGACAGATCTTGCCCTCTTTGGGATCATTTTCCCAGGCAATGCCTTTTCCGGCCAGGCCCCGGGCCAATATGGCCGCGGCCTGGTTTTCATGGATTTCATCTTTTTCAAGATCGATGAGATATAAATGGTTTTTTCCCAGTTTCTGCAAATGGCAGATGTCTTCATCACACACGGTATGGCCTTTTCTGAAAGCCGCGCCCTTGAATTCACCCGGCCGTATTTCCGTAATATCGTGACTGAGGGTCTTGCCCACGGCATCGGTGACATGGATTTTTTTTAACACTGCTGCTCCTTCCTGTTCTGGTTTACCATATGGTGATGGGTTGTGTCGGTTCCCGGTATCATTTGTCCGGGGTCGCATCGGCAAGGGTTTCTTCGTTTTTCGGTGACCAGTTCATGTCCTGCCAGGTGACTTCCCTGGCATGGGAAAAATAGGCATTGCCGGCACAGGGTTTGCACAGCAGCTGACCGTTTTGTTCCATCTGCCGGCCGTCCCGCACCACCTGCCCGCACCGGGTGCAGGTGATTTTCTGTCTCGTGGGTCCGGGCAGGTCCACCTCCCGAATCGGCACATGAACCTTCTGCACCCGGAACAGGACGCTGTCGGGCATCCGCTTGTATGCCAGAAGCTGTTTTTGGGATTTTCCTTCCGGTTCCGGGGCATAAATCTCACACAGGTCCCGGGATTCTTCCGTGGAGATGATCCGGAAAGCCCGGTCGGTTTCCAGGTTGACAAAAGTGGCGGCCATGATCCCGTAATCCATGAATTTGAGGCTTCGTCTGCCCAGTTTCACTCCGGTGACATGGGCCACTGCATCGGCCGTGCACCGGTCCATTTCCACATATACCAGCAGTTTTTTGATCTGGTTCCTGGATCTTGGGTCATCGAGCCCGATGAGCCGGCATCCCAGCAGGGCCATTCTCACTCCCACCACCTGGCCCGGGCACAGATGTCCGTGGGCTGCGGCTGATTTTTCAAGCAAAGATGCAAACGGGTCCATGGGTATCCTTTTACCTTTGGGCAATTGCCATAATCACTGGGCAACCGGCACCAGAATTTTTTCCAGGTACTGGCATTCTTCTTCAATAAATATCCGGGTGGCATCTGCAAGGAGGCGGTAAAACGCAATACCGGCATGCTTGTCCACACCATGGGCAAATTCAGGTATCCACCTGTGTAAATGATCCAGGAGAAATGACTGCTGGTGCAGCAGCATCTGCTGCACCAGCCCGGGTTCATCAGCCTGGAAATATTCTATTTCCTTATAAACCTGCAGAAACATGAATTCAAGTTCCACACTGATATGGTCGGGCACTTCCTTGAAATTTTTGGCAAGGTCCACACCCAGGTCTTGGTATCTTTTCCTGGCATCCACAGTTGAATCCCCCATAACGGCACGGTTTTTTTCCATATAAACAGAGCCGTAGGGAGGACAGGGCAGGCTGTAAGGCCCGATGAAAAGCCGGGTGAATTCAACACCCAGCAGCAAAT
>JAIVHE010000092.1:0-4097 GCA_020201255.1 Desulfobacteraceae bacterium | reverse complement strand
CGGTCCCCCAGTGTGTAGACCAGCAGCATCACGGAAAATCCGGCCAGGGCCACAAATATCTCATAAACAGAAGGCATGTAGCTGACAAATTCAGGCCGGCCTTCCGCCATCTGTCCCAGGGGTCGGATTACGCCGGAAAGCACAAATTCCAGGCGGCCGGCAAACATGCCCACCAGCATCAGAAAGCTGGCAATAACCTTGCCGGAAAATGTCCGCCGTATGGAAGGCACCAGCATCATCAGGGTGGGAACGGCCAGGCCCAGCCACAGTTCTATGTGATAGGGGAGGGAACCGATCATGTGCCTGAAAGCCCCCAGGTCGTCGGATGTGGAGGATATGCCGCCGATGATGGTCCGCCACACAAAAAGAATCAACACCACCCCGGCGATAATACCCATGATCCGGGCCAGTTCATTGTACAGATCTGCGGCATTGTCCGGCACCATCCTGCCGGCGATACGTTCATACACGATGCTGAACAAAAGCAGCACGGCAATGCCGGAACCGAACCCGGTCAAGGGAAAGTACACGGAAAAGAACGAGGCGTTCAACGCCGGCCGGACGTCGGTCATGCCCATGAGCCAGCCCAGGGTTGTGGATGTGCCGACGGCAATTACCAGAATGATAATCCCGAGTGTCTTGCTCACCTTTGCCGTGTGGATCCGCCAGAATGCGCTGAAAAGCACCACCAGATACACATGGTAGAGCATGGCCAGCCACCACAGCGGAGATGACAGATTGGGGGAAAGAAAAATATAGATGATTTTCAACGGAGACCCGATGTGCAGGATAAGACAGACAAAGGACCCCAGCAGCACCGCGATTTCCAAAAAAACCGTGCGCTTTTCAATGATGTCGAAGCGATGAACGCCTAAGACAACCGGTATGGAGGAGACAAAGGCCAGACCGGCGCTGGTGAGGCTGAAAAAAATATAGGTGGACAACGGCAGGGTCCACACCAGGACATCGGTTTTGGCATAAAGGGAAAATCCCACGGTATATACCTTGAACGCGGTCCACAGACCCAGGAAAATGCCGACACCCAGAAGGGCATACCAAAGTTTTGATTTCATTATACAGCTCCTTTCGTTTTCGGGTAATTGGCCGCAGTGAAATCTCTGATGTAATACACGGCCGGATCGGTTCCCAAAGCCTCTTTCAAACGATAGGGTTTAAATTTTCCCAGCAGCTGATTGACCGTACTTTCAGGATTATTGAGATCCCCGAAAATCCGGGCATCAGCCGGACAGGCCTCCACACAGTAGGGCAGAGAACCGGCCCGGACCCGGTGTTCGCAGAAAGTACATTTTTCCACCACCCCTTTGGGTCGGATGTCCGGTGTGGTGGAATTCTGCTGGGGATTGTAATACGGGGTTCCCTTGCCGTCCACGGCCTGCACCTCTTCCGCCGGTGAGGAGGTGCCTCCCGGCAATAATTCTTCTTTGTTTTTCCAGAACTGGTGGGAGTCTTTCCAGTTGAAATAAATGACGCCGTAGGGGCAGTTGATCATGCAATACCGGCACCCGATACATTTTTTGGGGTCATGCATGGTAATACCGTTTTCTATTTTATGCATGGCCCTTGTGGGGCATCCCCTCACACAGGGGGCATCGGTACAGTGGTTGCACAGGGTGGGCAGGTAATGAAACCGGACATTGGGAAACACACCGGATGTTTCCGTGATCTTGTGGGACCAGTACACCCCTTCTGAAACATTGTTTTCCGTTCTGCATGCAATGCTGCATGCACCGCAGCCCACACAGCGCTGCCGGTCTATGACCATGGCATATCTTGGCATTTTTTTTCCTCCTTATACCTTTTCAATTTTAACCCGGGTGACCCCGTAGTATGCAGAGGCGCCGCTCAATGCCTCATACTGTGCCGGAATGATGTCATTGTTGTTGCCGCCCCGGGCTTCTTTGCCGAACACCTTTGAGGCCAGCCGGCCATAGGCCCAGTGGCCCTGGCCAAAGCATTTGGCCACAGTGCCGGGACGTGTCCCTTCCCAGAGTTTGGCATTGCAGAGCAGGCTGCCGGTAGGCGAGGTTATTTTGATGGGATCTCCATCTTGAAGGCCCAGTTTGCGGGCATCCAGGGGATTGATTTTGGCCACGTCATCCCAGATGTTTTCCCCGGGATCCAGGTCTTTGAAATCATAATACCATGGGCTGTTGGCAGACCGTCCCTCCCGGTTGAGCCGGGATTTGTGGTCCACGTGGATGAAGGGATACTCTTTTTCATCTCCCAGGATAAAGGGTTCCTCATAATGGGGAACAAACGCGGTCTCTCCCCTGGCCAGGTAATGGGTGGCTTCCATGACCTGGTCAACCGTGGTGGTGTGCTTTTGGGCATGTTTTTCCAGGGCAGCTTTAAGGGTTTCACTGTAGAATTCGAACATTCCGGTTTTGGTTTTCATCTTGCCCCAGCGCTTGCGGAACGGGTAGGGATCGGAATTCCAGACCCCGATTTTGGTAAATTCTTCCCATCCGCTGAATTTATCACCGCCTTTGTACTGGGCCGGGTCCCACAGGTTTTGGGTTACCAGCTTGAGAGAATACAGGGCAAAATCCTTTTCATTGGCAGGTGTTTTGCCGGTTTCCGGATCCTTGTAGGTCTGGTAGTGGCGCAGCAGATTGTCAAATCCTCTGTCTGCCAGTTTCTGGGCGATGAGCCAGGGGATTTCGGTTTCATCGATCTTGTAATCCCAGATTTTTTTGACGATGGGCTGCATCAGGGTGACATGCCGGTAACCGTTTCCGATGGATTTGACATATCCCCATTTTTCAAACATGTAATGGGTATCGGGCAAAAGGATATCGGAAAACCAGGAAAACTCCGAGGCATTGGTAGTGATATGCACCAGAAAGGGAATTTTGGCCAGGGCACGTTCCCACCGCTCCGGCTGGGGGGCTGAAAAAGAAAAATTGTTCATATACCCGATGGCCACCTTGATTTCATTGGGATCTTCGTTCAGGATGCCGTCGGCCGCATTGTTGGTGACCACCCCGCCCCCGGATTTGCCGGATTTGAGAGACGGCAGGTGCAGCCGCCCCCGCTGGTCGATTTTTTCATGGCTTTTGCCTTTTTTGGCGATGTCATCCAGAAAATCGTCCGGGTCGGGAAATTTGCCTGTGTATTCCTTGTTGCCGGCCAGGGTACCGCCCACGTTGTCAACGGCTCCCACCAGACCGTTGAGGGCATGGCAGGCCATGCTGTTGTACCCGCCCCGCACCTGCATGCAGGGACCACCGCCCACCCAGGAAATGGCATGGGGGGCTGCATTTCCATACCCTTCGGCCACCCGCTGGATTTGGTCCACAGAAAGGCCGGTGATGGGGGCGGCCCATTCTGCGGTCTTGTCCTTGAGTTCCAGGTTCCACCATTTGACCACCCCATGGGTGTAAATTTCTTCAAAGAGTGCTTCATCGACGGTTTCGCCAGGGACAAACCGGTTGACCCCGTCTTTGAAATCCCCTACAAAAAGTTTGTACCAAAGTCCTTTGGCCAGCAGGATATGGGCAATGGCCACGGCAAGAGCCCCGTCATTTCCGGGTTTGATGGGCAGCCATTCATCCGCCTTGCCTGCGGTTGCGGACAGCCGGGGCTCCACAATGGCAACGGTGGCCCGGCTGACCACATCTCCCCATACCTTGGTATAATAGGAAACCTGGCGGTTGGCAGCCAGGGGATCCGCCCCCCACAGCAGAATATAATGGGCTTTCAACACATCATACTGGCGATAATCCCACAGTCCTTCCGTATAGTAAGGACCGACCTTTTCCGCCTCCGCACAGATGGCGCTGTGGGAGATGTTGTTGGGGGAACCGATGATCTTGGTCATGCGGTCATACAGAATGTCTCGCATGTAGGAGTACCGGCCCCGCATGAGCATGTATTTATGGGTTTCATCGTTGTTCCGCAAATCCATGATTTTGTCGGCAATGGTGTCCAGTGCTTCGTCCCATGAGATGGGTACAAATTTGGGGTCCTGGTCTTTTCCTTTATTGGGATTGGTCCGTTTCATGGGGGTTTTGATGCGGTCCGGATCATATAACTGCTGCAGCGCCATGTGGGACCGCACACAGCCCGCCCCCAGG
>JAIVHE010000091.1 GCA_020201255.1 Desulfobacteraceae bacterium | reverse complement strand
TCATCATCTCCACCCAGCCTGATTTCACCCACAGGGCTGAGCAGTAAAAACACAGTCATGAAAAGGAAAATGCTGGCGCCAAAGATAAAAGCCCAGCCCCATGTTTCAACCATGTATTTGAATACTGCATCAGTAGCTTTACCGAATGATTCGGGTGCGAAAACGCCAAAAATTACAAATATAATCATTACTATAAGTGCAATCCAAAAAGTCATCTTTGCATTACTTTTACCATTATTCTCCAAGGCTAAACCCTCCTTAAAATAAGTCAAAATTTTTTATGGTCCATGATTTGGAACCGTCAAACACCTTTTTGGCTTCTACCGGATTCCATAAGGTTAATACAATAAAAACAACTCCTTTCTCTTTATATGGTTAATCAAACGACACCATTCTCAAGATCCGCACAATTGTTGATTCCCGGTTATTTATTTGACGGTCAATACCGGACAATGGGCCTCCAAAATAACATACTGGGCTGTGGAACCAAACACCATTTTTTCCACCTTGGACCGTTTTTTGATGCCCAGAATGATCTCATCCACATCTTTTTCATAGGCAAACTGGACAATGTCCTCTCCCGGTGCCAGTCCCCGGATCAGAATATGGGTTTCACTTTCAATCCCATGTTTTTGAAAAATTTCCTTGCGGATTTCATTGAGCCGGTGCTCCAGTTCCCGGATTTCCCGTTCTTTGGTGTCAGGGTCACAGGTTCTGATCAGATACACATAGGCACTGGATTCTTCGGCCCGCTTCAACGCTTTGTCAAGCACTTTGGAAGTGGATGTGTTTTTGTCATAGGCAACAAGTATTTTCATGAAAGTCCCCTTTACAATTTGCTACTCAACTTTCGGACTTCGCCGATGATAAACGTGGTCAGGCTTGTTTTATTGAGTTTTATCAAAAATTGGTTATTGTCAAGGGCCAAAAACGCAATAATGCAAGCCTGACCCCACCTGAAACAACCAGCTCCGAAAGTTGAGTTGTTACATATATCAACTGCATCTGTGTACACATGACCCGGTTCCTGCCGCTACAGTTACCGGGTCATGTATCACTTTACAGTTTTTCAGTCAATACAGGCACCACATCAAAAATATCCCCCACAATGCCGTAATCACACTTGGCAAAAATAGGGGCATCCTTGTCTTCATTGATGGCCACGATCACCTTGGAGGTTTTCACAGCTTTCGCCTCAATGGCATTGGGCCGCACCGTTGCCAGCAGCACCGGGGCTTGCACCTTCAAGGTAGCAAAGGTCTTCCCGGAAAAATGGGATTTTTTGGCGGTTTTGGCCCCAATATCCAGGGCCACGCAGTCAGACACCAATGGCTGGTCCATGATGGCGGCAACACGGGCAAACAGGTCTTTGCCGGTGGTGGATGCGGTGCCCAGAAGGGCGGTAAAGCCGTATTTTTCCACAGCCGCAGCCATGGCCAGGGCAGCAAGATCAGGGCTGGCTGACACATCCTTGCCTGCGGCCGTAAGTTTCACGATTTTGGCTGCCCCGTATTCCGCCAGTTTGTCCTTGAGGTCTGCCGGATCTGCATCCGTTACCAGTGCGATTATTTCCTGACCGGCGGCAGCTGTCATCACTCCCAGGGAGGTTTCCTTGACCGCACCGTTTTCAGTTTCAATCAATATGCCAATACTGGCCATAATATCTATCTCCTTATTTTATAAAACCTTTTCATCTTCTTTCAGGACCCGGATAAGTTCGGTCACCTGCTCTTCCACTGATCCTTGAATCATTTTTGCACCGGTTCTTTCCGGCACTGGTTCCAGTTTTTCCAGGGTCACGCCCGGGGAAGATGCATCCAGGCCAAGATCTGCCAGGGTCATCTCTTCAATCTTTTTTTTCTTGGCTTTCATGATATCCGGAAATTTGGGATATCTGGGTTCATTCAGGCCTTTGGTGGCACCGATAACACAGGGCAGGTTCATTTCAATGACCTGCTTGTCCCCGCCCCCGACCTCCAGTTCCGCAATTGCCTTGTTCCCGTCCGCAGACAGGCTGCTCACCTCGTTTACCACGGGCATGCCAAGGGCATGTGCCAGCCGGTACTGGGTCTGGAAACTTTCCGTATCCACGGACCCTTTACCGGTAAAAATCATATCCGGCAGCCCGTCTTTTTCCATGGCGGCTTTCAACGCTTTGGCGGTCAGGGCCGCATCCAGGAACTGGGTGTCGGTCTTCACCAAAATAGCCCGGTCCGCTCCCATGGCCAGGGCAGATCTTATGGTGGCGGCTGCCTCGGGTTTACCCACCGTGACAATGATCACTTCACCGCCCCAAAATCTCCACTTCCAGCCGGGTGCCTGCTTTGGCAAACTCTGGCTTTACATACCCTAGTGCAATGCTTTTTTCAACCCGGTGACCGTATCCACCGGAAGATGTCATGCCGATACGTTCCTCTCCGGCAAAGATCGGGTTATACCCGAAGGGGTCGGAATCCGTGGCATCCACCACCATGCAAACCAGTTTCTGGGCAATTCCTTTTTCTTTTTGTTTTTCCAGCCCTTTTTTCCCGTTGAATTCCTTGTCCATTTTCACGGTCCAGGCCACATTGGTTTCCAGCGGTGTATGGTGGACGTTCATTTCACTCTTCCAGGCCAGGTAGCCTTTTTCCAGGCGCATGGAATCCATGGCATGCATGCCGATGAGACGGATGTCAACGTCTGCTCCGGCATTCATCAGATCATGGTACAGGGTGATCTGGTGCTGGATGGGATGAAAGATCTCAAATCCCAGTTCACCCACGTAGTTCATGCGGTTCACCCGGCATTTGGTCCGGCCCACGTAAATCTCCCGGGAGGTACCGAATTTGAAAGCCTCGTTGGACACATCGTCGTATGCCACCTTGGCAAGAACGTCACGGGATTTTGGTCCCACCAGGACCAGACATCCCACCTGATAGGTGATATCTTCCATACCCACAGAGCCATCTTTGGGCAGATTTTCAATCATCCAGTGCTGGTCGTGTTTTTTACCCACAGATGCGGTAACACAGAAAAATTCATTTTCATTGACACGGCTCACAGTCATGTCGGTCTTGAAGTTGCCGCTGTGGTCCAGCATGGGGCTTAAGGCAATGCGGCCGTCTTTTTCCGGCACCCTCTGGCAGGTCATTTTGTTGAGCCAGTCCTTGGCGCCGGGTCCTGCAATTTTTGTTTTGGCAAACCGGGTCAGGTCGATGATGCCCACTTTTTCCATGACATGTTTACATTCCGCGCCCACATGCTTAAAGGCATTGGACCTTCTCCAGGAGGGTTCTTCGTATTCATCTTCCCCTTTGGGCGGAAAATAGTTGGGGCATTCCCATCCGTAGTAGTCCCCGAACACTGCATTGGCCTGTTTCTGGTATTCATAGATGGGGGAGGTGCGGTTGGGCCGGGCAGCAGGTCTAACCTCGTTGGGATAGATGGTGGAATACAGCCGGGGATAAGTGTCTGCAATCTTTTCGGTATTGTAGGCCCAGTTGGCATAGGAGCCGTACCGCCGGGAATCCATGGGCCACAGGTCGATTTCAGGCTCGCCGTTCATCATCCATCCGGCCAGATAATGGCCGATACCGCCTGCCTGGGTGATACCGAAGCTGTAGCCGCAGGCATTGTAGAAGTTTTTCAGAGGCGCGGCCGGACCCACCAGGGGTTCGGCGTTGGGGGTATAGGTGATGGGACCGGCGGTGACGTGTTTGAAACCGGTCTCGCCCAGGATGGGGAACCGTTCGATCCCCCCTTCGATACAGTCGGAAATGTTGTCCAAATCCGGATTGATCTCTTCCTGGGCATAATCCCAGGGCACACCGTTCTTGTACCACTGCTGGCCGTTGGCTTCATACAGGCCCAGTATCAGGGAATCCATTTCCTGGCGAAGATAAATGGATTTGTCCGGGTCACGCATCAGGGGCAGATAGGTATCCCGGTCCGCAATTTCCTGGATCGATTCATACAGGATATGGGTATGGGCAATGGAAATGGACGGAATCTCCAGGCCCACCATCCGGGCCACTTCCGGGGCCCACAGGCCGGCGGCGTTCACCACGTTTTCACAGATGATGTCGCCTTTGTCGGTTTCCACCACCCATTCACCGCTGGATTTCTGATAGATGCCGGTGACCATGGTATGTAGGTTGAACTCCACCCCGAGTTTCCGGCCCCCCTTGGCCATGGCCTGTGTCAGGGAGTTGGGGTCCACATCCCCATCATCCGGCCAGTACAGGCCTCCCAGCAGCCCTTCCGTCTGGATGAAGGGATGCATTTTTCCGATCTCGTCCGGGGTGATATAGGACACATCCAGGCCCAGGCAGCGGTTCATGGAATAGGCATATCCCAACTCATCCATCCGACCCGGATTGTCCGCTGTCCGGATGGAACCGGTGGTATGCCATCCGACGGGCTGACCGGTTTCCTTTTCCAGTCCCTTGTAGATCTCAATGCTTTTTTTGTTCACCTGGGTGCCGTAATAGTTGCCATGGAAAAAGGAAACATTTCCTGCCGCCATCCAGGTGGAACCGGAGGTCAGCTCATGTTTTTCCAGAAGCACCACATCGTCTTTCCATCCATATTTTGCCAGGTGATACGCCACGGATACGCCGATGGCGCCGCCACCGATCACGACTGCTCTTGCATTGGTTTTCATAATTTTTTTTCTCCTTTATTGAAGTTTACGCTTCTCTGCCATTTAAAAAATATCGCAATGCCCTGTTTTTGGGCTGCCGGATATGGGTGTCATAAAAATAGGAAAACCCGCCCGGGTAATAGATCATCACCAGAATCAGGACCAGAGCATAAATAACCAGGTTCAACCCCGGCAGATGGGACAGGTTGGACCGGACAATTTCCATGAGAAAAATAAAGGGAAAGGCGATGACGGCCCCGCCCCACAGGCTGCCCCGGCCGCCGATATAAGCCACGGCCAGCACTTCCACGGTCTTGGAAGTGTGCATCATGTCCGGGGTCAAAATACCATAAAAATGGGCGTAAAATCCGCCCAGAACGCCTGCAATGGCACATGACATGGTAAAATTAAATACCCGGTAGAACACCGGATTGATTCCGGATGTTTTGGCGGCATCCATGTTCTGGGCAATGGCCCGGAATGCCAGTCCCATTTTTGACCGCACCACCCATTTGCACACCAGATAGGTAAAAAATACCAGAATGATGATCAAAAAATAAAACGGAACATTGGATTCTGATTCAAAAAGGCGCGGGGTCCGAAGTCCCAGAGGCCCCCGGGTCAGCCAGACCATTTTAGTGGCCAGGCCCATGACCGCCAGGCCGAAAAACCAGGACAGACAGGCGGCAAAAATGCCCCGCAGCCGCAATGAAATCATCCCGATGATCAACCCCAGAATGGCAGATGACACCCCGCCGGCCAGCATGGCTATCCAGGGGGATAACCCGGCATTGATCGCCAGCAGGGCGGATGTGTATCCACCGGTCCCGGCAACTGCCATGTACCCGAAATTGACTATATTGATAAATCCAGCTGTAAAATCGAATCCCACGCTCATGGCTGCAATAAACCCGCAGTAAATCAGCCACCGAAGTATGTATTCCTGGTTGAACGGCGGGATAAACGGCAGGACCAGCAGCAGGATCAGGCCGGCCAGTCCGATGGGTGTCAGGCACAGTCTGTCAAGCACCCTGTCAAAAAGATTCATGTTCAGATCATTTGTTGTCGTATCCATACTCTCTCCTATGGTTCACGTACCTATTTGTCAAGAACACCGCGGACATCAGATCCAAAGATTCCGCTGGGTTTAAAAATCAGGATGAACATAATCAATGCCGATGGTACGACAAAATCCCAGCCCGCTCCCACATATTCCATTGTAATCACCTTGAGAAGTGCTACAATAAAAGCCCCTGCCACCGCACCCAGAATATTGCCCAGGCCCGAAAGAATGACCACAAACCAGGCCATATAAAGGGGTTCCAACCCCACTGTGGGATAGGATGGATACATGAACAAGAGGCTGCCGCCGGCCACCGCTGCCAGAGCACAGGCCAAAGATATGGTGAGCATCACTATTTTTTCAATGTCAATGCCCACGATCTCGGCCCCGGTAATATCCTGGGACACGGCCCGGATGGCCATGCCCGTGCGGGTATAGGTCATGAACAGATAAAACAGGGCCACGATCACGGCAGATATGATAAACGCCAGGGCCCGGTCCAGTGAAATATATGCTCCTGCAATGGATATGGGCATGCCCTGCCAGTACCCCACAATGCCTTTAAAATCAGCACCGAAAATAAGCTGATGCAGGTTGATGAGCAGCACACTCAACCCCACGGTGAGCAGAAACGAATTCATGACCCAGTTGTCTGTGGAACGGCGGCGCAACGGCCCGAAAACCAGTTTCTCCGATATGATACCG
>JAIVHE010000090.1:3476-7586 GCA_020201255.1 Desulfobacteraceae bacterium | reverse complement strand
CCCTCCCAGAAAGCGGGTTTCCCACGCATTGACCCGGTCCTCTCCATGGGCGGAAATCAGACGGTCCCGGGGTTCCAGTTTGACATATTTTTCTTGAACCTGACAATCCACCAGCACCAGATGAGAATATGCCGACACCCCGAAAGCCTCACTCTCCACTCCCCGGGATCTGGCTGCGGCAAACGCCATTTTCCAGGCAATGCGGTTTCCCCGCATACCGGTGACAAACAGTTGCTTTTTATAATCCCGGTTTTCATCGATGACCTGCTGAAGTTGATGGCGCAGCAGGCTGTCCGCCAGCAGGGTCTGAACCACCGGCAGCAGCATTTTGAAATGTCCGATGAACTGTCTGGCCCGGCCAGGGAACCGGATAGACATCACCTTTGCAAAAAACAGGGATAAGGACACGTACACCTGTTCATACCGGCAGAACAACTCGGGGTTTTTCAGATAAAAAGCCTGCATCAGAAGACCTTGGGCCTGTTTTCCTAACACCAGCGGATGTTCCGGCCCGATCCAGATCATGTGTTTATGGGCATGGGCAAACACCCTGGAAAAACGCTCTGCCGTCGGTGTCCGGGAACCCACCACCACCACCAGACTGTCCCCTAATGTCACCCCTTTGAGTGTTTCGGCAAATTCCACCTGGATGGGTATTTTCAGAAACGGTTCCCACAACCTGGCAAAATTCCGGCATCCGGCTTCGGCCGGCTTGTCCATGGGCACAAAAATCAGGACCCCGTCTTCGGCCAGGTTCGTAAAAATCAGACCGGCCAGGGCGGACACGGCATCTCCTATGGTCCCGTCACCGGGACGGGAGAACACGGCATCAAATTCGTCCCGTTCATTCAGCAATTTTCCCAGTTGCAGCAGATCCCGGTAGTAGTTTTTTTCTATAATCCCCTTAGCCATGGTCATCCAGCAAAGCCGGCCGGACCGGGGCATCACCGGATAGATGCCAAGGTCCAGATTGTCCTGTTTCCGGTCCATGTCGGCCAGAATCTCTGACGATGTCCGGTCTTTTCCGCTTTTTGTGCGGCCGGCGGTGACGGATTTGGCCATGTTCCTGGGCATTTCCCCGGCCAGCCGGCCATGGGCCCGGCCGAAATAAAACCCCAGCAGAAAAAGAAACGGCAGATCCATCAACGGCTGAAAATGGTCCGGCAGTTTGGGTATCACGAACACCTGTTCAGCAAACCGCTCGATCTCTGCCAGTTCCCGGTTCGGACAGGTGACGGCGAAAAACTTCCGGCCTTTTTCATGCAGGGCCGCCATGAACCAGACCGCCTCATCCAGACGCTGCAGGGAGGTGGCCATTACCAGTATAAATTCATTCTGAATCATGGGGATGTTCAAAAACAGTTCCTGTTCCGAGTAATCCACGGCGATTCCCATGGAGGTCCACGCGTTGATCTCCAGGTTCAGCGCCCCGATCCGGGCCGCACCTGTATCGTGGAATGTATCCACGATATAGTGCTGCACACTGTATTGCGCGACAGAAACAATCTGCTGGCAGAACCCGGATACCAAAGGGTCTTTGAGCAGCTCATCCAGCCGGCCGGGGACCGGAACCAGCTCTTTGGTCAGATCCTTGACGGTATCGCCGGTTCCAGGGGTGGCATGACACACATACAGGCAGAACAGATCCAGGGTCAGGAGCATGCACAGGGCGCTTTTCAATGGGGCCACTGTCACTTCCTCGCCGCTGAGCACCGGGATGACACCGGCACTTCTTCTCACCACCAGGGCCATGTCGGAAAACGGTTTTTCCGTGATGCCCACCATGAGAACATGGTGCCTGAGCAGAACCCCGGCAAAATCGATCATATCCGATGTAGTGCCGGACCATGAAACCATGATTACCAGGTCCCGGTCCGGATTGATGGCGGTTCTGACATCGGAAAGGTCCTGGGGCGTGGCCACCACCAGGTTCACCATGGGAAAGAACCGTTCCATGGTTTTTTCTGCGATTTCCGCCACCAGATAACTGAACCCCGTGCCCACCAAAATGATCCGGTTCAGGTTGATCAGCCCCGTGCCGAAACGCCGTTCGAGCAGGCGCCGCCGGATATCGAACCGGGGAAGTGATGGTACCGAATCGGTATAACGGTTTAAAATATCTTTCATCAACCCGGGGATCTCCAGCAGGTGCTCCTCGTAAAAGGTCCTGCCGAAATCCTTTTGAAACGACACCGGTGTAATCCATGTCTGTTCAGGACGGATATCGGTCCTGATTCTGCCGGAAAAATCCCGGATATGCAGATGCCGCATTACGGTATTCTTACCGGCCATGGTCTGAATCCGTGCAAACACACCGGGCTGGTCGAGTGCATAGATCTCCACCAGAAATGGCTCAAGCAGCCCTTTTTGGGCTTTTCTGAATTCTTCTGTCTCCGGCCGGGTATCGTCTTCGGAAACATCCGGTTCCACGATAATGGATTTTTTCGAATGCGCTTTCATGAGCTTGAGCAGCTGCACCCGGGTGGACTGGATCAAAGACTGGGGAAACAGCCCCAAGGCGGCATTGATATCGGATACCACCATGAAATCATCCGTGTCCCGGCGTTTGACAATATATACCGGCCGGTTGTGGGCCGCAACAAAGAGCCGGTCCGGGGACACCCGGCTGATACCGGATACGGCAAACTGCCCCCCGGACCGGATCATGGCTTCCGCCGCTTTGATAAACGCCATTTCATCGATATCATGGATGGTTTTATGGCTCAGGGTCTTGAAAATGGTATAATCGATGGACTGACTGCAGACGGACATCTCCTCCAGGCCCAGCTGGTACTGTTCTTCAATGGTCCGGTATCTCCGGTTTTCCTGCCAGGCTGTCTCAAAATAGTGCCCCCAGAGCATGGCGAACAGCTCGGTGGAGTTTTCGCTGCGCAGCGGCAAATCAGCCACCCGGGTAATATACTGGTGGATCCGGGATTCCACCTCCGAATCAAACTGGCCGTTAAGTACCACGGCCCTCGTTTTTCCGTGGTCCATGAACGGATGGGCATTGCGCACCGATATAGCAGATTGAAGCGCCCAGCGTCCCTGACCGATCACCGGCTGAACCATGGACCGCAGCAGCAGCGGATGGGTCGGGCCGGGCACATGGCCCGCCGGCAGGTATTGGCCGTCCGGAGAATTTTTGGCACGAAGCATATAGATCCGGGTCTGGTAATACGCCATCACCGATGTGGCTGCCAGGCCATAGACATTGCAGGTTCTTTCGATCCGGTAGAGGATCTGCCAGTGCCGGACCGGCCGGCCGGTATATGCGGTCCAAAAATTTTCAAAAATCATCTGAATCCGATCTACGGCATCCTGGGTCAGCCCGCTCATGACCCAGGCATCCAGATACCGGAACAAGTTGGCAATGCCGTCCGGGGTATAGTCCGAAGGCAGCGTTACCGTAATTTTCCGCAGAAAATACCAGACATACTTTCTGGCGAAAGGGTTTTTCTGCCCCTGTGTGCTGACCACCCGCAGGGGCCGGACCGGGGCCTCATCATAGGCGTATCGGTTGAAAATCACCTGAAATTCATGAAACAGATCTGCCCGGTCCACCGGCAGGGGTGCGGTTTTTTCCGCTTGGTCCATCTGGCCTGCCAAAGCGGTTTGAATGCGCTTTTCCACCACCGCCACCGGTAGGTCATATTCCTGGATCAGGTGGTTCATCACCGCTTTAAGGGCCTTGGGGGAACCTATGGCAAATTGCTTGCGGATTTGCGGATCCCCACTTGTTCCGGGCAGCACGTGAACCGGATCATCTGTGTCCGTCATCCGGTCCCAGGAGGGAAACCGTTCGGTTTTCTGACGGTCAATCCCTTCATGGGCCAGGAGTCTTTTCTGGAACCGGGCGATATATCCGGCCTGGCTGTCCATGTCATCCACCGTAAACGCCCCGGCCTGCAGGTCGGTTTCCTCAAACACTGGTTCGGTCATGAGCCGGTCGATCAGGTTCTCCACAGACCCCAGAGCTCTGCGGATTTTCAAAGGTTCCAGATCGCTGCCCACAAGCCCGATGCCGGTGCTGTCAGGCGCCCGGTAGATAATAGCCCACATGCCTGTCAAAATCCGGGTCAGCCGGTTCTGGGCATCTCCGTAATACAC
>JAIVHE010000090.1:0-3349 GCA_020201255.1 Desulfobacteraceae bacterium | reverse complement strand
ACATTGAGCCTGGCCTGCAGTTCCGTATTGTCAAAGGGTTTGGCAATGTAATCATCCGCACCGGCTTCCAGTCCCTGCACAATGTCAGCTGAATGCTGCCTGGCGGTAAGCAGAATGATGTACAGCGGTTCAGGCTTGCTCTGGTCCCGCAGTCTGCGGCAGAGGGAGATGCCGTCCATGCCCGGCATCTCCCAGTCCAGAACCGCCAGGGACGGGGCGCCATCCTGTTGCATGACCTGCCATGCCGCCATGCCGTCTTCAACGGCAACAGGGTCATACCCCCATTTTTTGGACATTGCAGCCAGGATATTTCTTGATGTCATGTCATCTTCTGCGATCAGTATCTTCATCTGTTCAATACCTCCCGTAATTGGCTGAACCGGCTTTCCAGTTGCGGCAGTAATCTGTTCAATTGCGTCACATCACCTGTATTACCGGCATTTTCCATGGCCAGGGCGCTGTCATGGAGGGCCATGGCAGTGATATTTGCCGCAGCCCCTTTGATTTTATGGGCCTGGGCTCTTGCCTGCTGCACCTGGTTCTGCTGCACCAAATCCCGGAGAATGGTTATCTGCCCGGGTATATCTTCCAGAAATCCGGTGATGATCATGTCTGCCAGGTCCTCATCACCCATCATTCGATGGATAAATGCGCTTCTGTCAAATATTTCCAACGGGTCATCCGGTTCCGGCAATTCTTCCGGCTTTGGCAATGCATTCGGTTCTGACGTTTCATCCGGTTTAGGCAGGGGCGCTGCCGGATCTTCCGCGTCTGTATTCGATTCCGGCTCCGCCTCCGCCTCCGCCTTCAGCCATTTTTCCAGTGTACCGGCCAGGGCTTCCGGCGCAACCGGTTTGGAAAGGTAATCGTTCATGCCGGCTTTCCGGCATTTTTCCCGGTCTCCGGCCATGGCATGGGCGGTCATGGCGATCACCGGTACGGTGTGATCCCGGACAGCGGATTCCGGGTCCCGGATTTGCCGGGTGGCCTCCAGTCCGTCCATCTCCGGCATCTGCACATCCATGAGCACCAGGTCGTAGGGGATCTGCTCCAGAGCCTTGAGGGCTTCGGCGCCGTTGGCCACGACATCCGCACGCAGGCCCAGTTTCTTGAGAATGCCAAGGGCCACCTGTTGATTGGTGATGTTGTCCTCAGCCAGCAGAATGCGTGCATTGGTCCGGCGCAGCTCCCGGACCTTGTGGCGGGTCAGCATCGGCTTTTTGCTGTGGGCCGTCTGTCCGGAGAGTACGGCGGCCAGGCTGTCGAACAGCTCGGACTGACGGACAGGCTTGGTGAGATAGGCAGCAAAACCGATCTTTTCGAGACGTGTAACATCCCCCCGCTGCCCCAGGGAGGTCAACATCAAAAGGCGGGTGCCGCGCAACGCCCTGTCAGCCCGGATAGCACGGCCCAGTGTTTCACCGTCCATACCCGGCATCTGCATGTCAAGCACGGCCACAGCGTAGGGGTCGCCCGCCGTCATTGCCTGGTGCATCAGGCCCAGGCCTGTCCTCCCGTCGGCCGCTTCATCGGAACGTGCGCCCCAGGCCGTAAACTGCAACCGCAGGATCTCACGGTTGGTGGCGTTGTCGTCAACGATGAGGATGCGCACACCATTGATGCTTGCCGGCAGCCGGCCGGCCGGCATGGTTTGTTCACCTTTCCGGGCATGCGCCGGCTGTATGCCCAGGCAAACCGTGAACCAGAACTCGGTGCCGCAGCCTTCCCCGCCTGCCTGAAGCGGTGTTCCAGGGCTGTTCATTCCAATCTCTCCCCCCATGGCCTCGACCAGCTGTTTCGAAATAACCAAGGCTTGCACGCACAGCCACTTCACCCTTGTGGGTAAACTTGATTGCATTGCCGGTCAGGTTTACCAGAATCTGGCGCAGGCGGCCGGGGTCGCCCACAAGAAAGGCCGGTACATCAGGTGCGGCAGCGCAGAGGAACTCGAGTCTCTTCTCGTGGGCCTTGAGTGCCATCATTTCAGCGAACCCGTCCAGCGTGGCCCGCAGGTCGAAATCCAGGGTTTCCATTTCAAGTTTGCCCGCCTCGATCTTGGAGAAATCCAGGATGTCGTTAAGTAAGCTCAGCAAAGACTCGCCGCTGGCCTTCACCATTTCGGCGTAGCGCCGCTGGTCCTCGTCGAGTGTGGTGTCGAGCAGCAGCCCGGTCATGCCGATCACGCCGTTCATGGGTGTTCGGATCTCGTGGCTCATGTTGGCAAGGAACTCGCTTTTGGCAATATTGGCCATTTCCGCCTGCACAGCCATGCTGTTGGCCCTTTCGGTGGCAGCCTCCAGCGATAGATTGGTTTTCTCCAGATCCTGCCGTGCAGATTGCAGTTCCGTGATATCGACAAAGCTTTCGAGCAGGTGCTGCTGTCCATCAATGTCAATCTTCGTAACGGTCTTGAGAATGGGGACAAGGGTTCCGTCGAAACGGCGGATCATTCGCTCGGCATTGTCCACTTCCTGTCCCAGGTCCATGATGGGACACTGTCCGGTTTGGGCCGGGCAGATATATTGGTTGCAGATCCTGCCTGTCAAGTTTTCCAGATCAAGCCCTGCCATGCGCGCCGCAGCGGGATTTGCCTCCACAATGACCTTGTCTGCACAGCGCACCAGAACAATGCCCGCCTGGACCGATTCCATTATGGCGCGTGTGCGTTCGTGGGCGCTTTTCAGTTTCGCCTCGGCCTTCTTAGGTTCAGTGATATCCCGCAAAACGCAATAAAGGCGGCTTTTCCCTTCATGTGCAATAGGGGTGAGGGAGACTTCCACAGGAAAATCTTCGCCATTGGCACGGCGGTGGATCCATTCAAATCTGTGAAAACCCTGCGCAAAAGCCAGCTGCATCATCTTGTTTGCCTTTTCGTATGAGCATCGGCCATCAGGCTGCTTTGGCGGCGAAAATTCCGAGGGATGGGCCTTGAGGCAGTCTTCCCGGGCAGGGTATCCCAGCATTTTTGCGGTGGCCTGGTTGCAGTCAATAAATTTATTCTCGCCAAACAGCAATATGACGTCGTTGGAGGCATAAAACACGTCCATGAACCGTCGCTCGCTCTCGCGCAAAGCTTGCTCTGCGCACTTTTGCTCAGAAATATCTCTGGCAATACCGTGATAGCCGATGACCCTGCCGGCGGTGCTTCTGATTGGTGCAGCGCTTGAGGTGTGCCAGCACCACTTGCCATTGATATGCCGCACACGGTATTCCACACCTTCCTGCCGCTGTCCTGTTTCTACCACCTTTTGCAGAAACGCAAAACAATCGGGCACGTCTTCAGGATGGACGAACTCCGTTATCCCATGGCCTTCGATATCCGCCACCGGATGTCCCAGCAGTGTCGTCC
>JAIVHE010000392.1 GCA_020201255.1 Desulfobacteraceae bacterium | reverse complement strand
CATTATGAAACCATTCAAGATTTAGCCGGGCCCTCGACCGGGGATGTCCTGCTGGAACTTTGGGAGTGGAAACTCCTGTTGCCAATCCGGTCATCAAAGTGCGGCGAGTGGGATTCCAGGCTACTGGTGATGCAACCGGGAGAGGTCTTTGAAATGCCCAATATTTCCCGGGCACTGACTGTAAACGCTATCGAATCGGGGAGATGGGATACCATCAGGGCCATCCATCGCCTGTTTCAAAAAATGGGAGAACCGGACTGGGAGAAAATGCCTGCACTGATCCGGGAACTGAGAAACAGCTGTGTTCACAATGTCATTTCCGGAGCGAGAATCGGAGCTGCCTGCGGACATCATGGGCTAAGAGAAAAGACCGGCGCATTGATAGCCGTCCTTAAAGGAGCCGGTATCATAAGCCCCAAATTGATGGCTATAGATCGAAACAGAATGCATTCGTCCTCCCCACTGTATGAATTCAATCCCTGCGTGTATGGTGAAACTGAATGAGTATTCGAATGAGTGGAGATCAATTGAACGATTTTTTGGATAGCTGTTTTCCACAAGAAGATGCTCGGCTGTTGCAATATTTTTTTCAAAACCATGCAGGCGTAGAGTGTTTCACTTATGAAGATGTTCGGCTTCCACAGGAGTTGGCTCAGGATCTGTTGATGCTGGGTTTAGAACAGCGGGTGATTCTGCCTGAAAAGACTCGGATGGGACCGGCCTGGGAAGATAGGATTCTCACTTTTGATGCAGAAGCTGTCTTTCAGATTCCGCCGATTGTCAGGCAAATTGCCAGTGTGGTTGGTAGCCGGGAAACTCTTCAGATCAATTCCCTGCTGGCAAGCAGCTTTGAGGACCTGCCTGAATCTGAAATCAGTGACATGGCCTGGCTGCTGACGACAATCATGGTCAATAGCCATAACCGGATGTTCGAAACCGGACTGCTGGGCATATACCATCAACAGATCGATGTTCGGTTCAGCCTTCATGATGTACTGGATCTGTTTGTGATATCCGGTGCCATGAGTCCTTGCCCTTCCCGTTCTTTGAAAAATGGCCTGGCATGGTATGAAATCAACCCGGTGTGTTACTGGTGGCAGCCATCAATGAGCGGCAATAAGGGTGACTTCTAAATCTTTTTCAAGTATCTTGAGTTGGGTGAATTTTCCGGCTCTGAAAAGTTTGCGCAATGCGGGATTGTCACTTGGATTTGTGATTTTGGAATCAAGGGAATTTATCCAGGCCATGAAAACTCATGCAGTGGATAATATTTATATTTCTATTGCTTAGACTGCAAAATGTGACATTTTTCATTGTGATGGTGGGTAAATCTTTTCCGGATCAAGCATGTAGGTCCAGGGCAGATCGGCGTTTTTCCAGCCATTGACGATGAGACGGCCATGTTCAGCATGGCCGGGCCGGTTGAAAAGATCCCCCTCAAAGCCATCCGTTACGTTGTATACCTGCTGAAACCCGGCTTTTGCCAGTTGATTGACCGCCCAGGCACTGCGCTGGCCTGAACGGCACAGCATCAATAGGGTCTGATTTTTATCGAACCGGCTGGCAGTCATTTTCACAAAATCCGGGTTGGGCCGCATATGATATCGACGGTTGCGGATATCAAACTGATGGGTCATAAACGCCGCCGGGATATTAAAACCATCTTTGGCTTGACAAAAATACGTCAATGACGTATTTTGAGGATATGGAATTCATTGAAACTTCAATATTTACCAAGCAAGTCGTGAAGCTTCTACCTGATAAGGGCTATCAAAAGTTACAATCCATTTTAATGCTGAACCCCGATGCAGGGGCAATAATAAAAGGAAGTGGCGGGCTCCGAAAAGTCCGCTGGAATCGACCCGGCGAAGGCAAAAGAGGATCTTTACGGGTTATTTATTATTTCGATCAGCCAGAAACGATTTACATGCTATTCATGTACAAGAAAAACGAACAAGAAGATTTAACGCCTGAACAAGTCAAAATGCTGAAAAAAGCGATAAAGGATAACTTATTATGAAAAAAGAAGATTTTGATATGTTGCTTTCGAGCATAAAAGAAGCTGGTGATATAAAAAACGGGAAAAAGAAACCAAGTAGAATTTTTGAGATAGGTGCTCCAGAAATTAAAATGGTTCGAAAATCTTTGAATGTTTCACAATCAGAGTTTGCTATGATGATAGGAGTGAGCGTAAGGACGCTTCAAAATTGGGAGCAGGGCAGGAGAAAGCCGGAAGGACCTGCAAAAGCCTTGCTACATGTTGCCTCCAAAAATCCTAAGGCTGTAATAGAGGCCCTTCATATTTGATAAAATTATCTGATCTGATATGCAAAATGTATGGGCTGACAGATTTCATGTGGGGCTCCGGCATATACATATCAACAGGGGTTCGAATGCACTGGTGTGCGGTTGAACCACCCCAGCATATCTTCCAGGATCATGTAAAAGCAGGGGACCAGGGCCAGGGTGATCAGGGTGGCAAAGACGATGCCGAACCCTAATGAAATGGCCATGGGAATGAGATACTGGGCCTGGCGGGAGGTTTCAAAAATCATGGGAGACAGTCCCCCGAAAGTGGTCAGGGTGGTGAGCATGATGGGCCGGAACCGCTGGGCCGCAGCCATGGTAATGGCTGTGAAGGCGGTTTTGCCCTGGCGCCGGTGTTTGTTGGCGGAATCCACCATGACCAGTGATCCGTTCACCACCACCCCGGAAAGGGCCACCAGGCCGAAAAGGCTCATGAGGGACAGGGAAAATCCCAACAGAATATGTCCCAGAACCGCCCCCACAATGCCAAAGGGAATACAGGCCATGATGATCATGGGCTGGAAATAGCTTTTAAAGGGGATGGCCAGCAATGCATAGATACCGAACAAGGCCAGGATCAGGCCCCGCACCAGGCTCTGGGTACTTTCCTGCATACTGGCTTGACGTCCCTCGAATCCGGCGGTCAAGCCGGGAAACTGCTGCTGCAGCCGGGGCAGGATATCGCCTTTCACCACGGCCAGAATCCGGTTGGTTTCCTGTCGGGGTAACACATCAGCCGTTACTGTGGAGGTCCTGCGGCCATCCCGCCGCACAATGGCGGTAAAGGCCCTTCCCGGTGCCATGAAAACCACATCCGACAACAGGGTCTCGCGGCCGTCCGGGGTATAGATCATCAGGGTCTCCAGGCTGCTTTCAGAATCCCGTTCTGTTTCCGGCAGCCGGACCTTGACGGTTATTTCATTTCTGTTTCGCTGCAGTTTCAGGGCAGTTGCCCCGTAATAGGCATGGCGCACCTGCAATGCCACATCTCTGGCACCCAGTCCCAAAGACAGGCCTTCCGGTTTCATGGTAAAATCAAACTGTTTTTTGCCCCGGGCCGATCCGTCATCAATGTCTTTTGTGGAAGGAAAATCTGCCAGCTCGTCTGCCAGCATGATGCTGGCCGCATCCAGGGTATCGATATCCCTGTGGCTCAATTCAATGGTCAAAGATGCCCCGGAGCCTGGTCCTCCGCGGTCCGACTGAAACACGATGGATTCCAGACCCGGGATGGAACCTGCGGCCTCCCGCCACAGCCGGGTTACCCGGGCCGTGGACATGGGCCGGACATCCGGTGCCGTCAAGATGATCCGGGAGGTGATAACATTTTCATTTACCTGGGTGTACCGTCCCCTCGAAAGGGTTTGTGCACCATTGTCATCCACCACCTTTTTTGCCGCATCAGTGAGGATGTTCCGGACGGCCGCTGTTTTTTCATCTGATGCACCATAGGGCAGGGTGGCGGTTACAAAGGCATAGTTTGATTCAATGCGGGGCATAAGGGTGGTGGTGATGCGGTCGCTTTTTACATACCCCACCATGATAATCAACACCGCAATTGCTGTTGCTGCTGTGATGTATCGGTTTTTTACCATGGTTTTTAAAAAGGGGTGGTATATGTTCTTCACCATCCAGGTGAGTCCCTGGCTGATGCGTTTTTGCCGGGTTATGATCCATCCAAGCAATTTCCCCGGGGGCCGGTTTTCATGGGACAGGTGGGCCGGCAGGATAAACAGGCATTCCACCAGAGATATGAGAAACACCGTGATCACCACCACGGGGATCACCTTGAAAAATTTGCCCATGGTGCCG
>JAIVHE010000089.1 GCA_020201255.1 Desulfobacteraceae bacterium | reverse complement strand
CCGCCTGTTCCTTTGTGGTCACGATCAAACCGCAGCTGCCGTCCGCCGGATGGGTCTGGGACCCGAAGGTGTGAGCCCCGTCCTGAAGCACGGGCCTGAGTGTTGCCAGACCTTCAGCCGTGGTGGGCATGATCCCTTCATCCGCCTCAACGGTCACGGTTTTCTTTTTGGATATCTGTAATGTTACCGGAAACATGTACTGTTTCTGGAATGCCCGGTCATGGGCCAGGGCATCCTGGTACTGGGCATACCGCATCAACGCCACCTCGTCGCACTGTTCTCTGGTGATACCGGCTTCCTTTGCCACGTTTTCAGCGGTCTGTATCATGGCGTTTTTGGCCCAGGGGTCATGGTTGAACTGGTCCATGACCCAGTTTTCACTGACCACCTGACCACCGGGACCGTTGGGATTGGGCCATACCGTATGGGGCCCGTTGGAACACCGGTCGGTCATCAGGGTTAACACACAGGCATAACACCCGGTTTCGATCCCCATGGCCGCCTGGAAAACTGCCGTGGTGGAGGTGGAGCAGGCCTGGGACAGCCAGGCACCGGAAATGGTGTCCGCCCCCAGCAATGCCGCGGTCCAGGGGCCGCCGTAAAAGATATGGGGCTGCCCCACTGTGGCCCCCAGGATCAGATAATCAAAATTGTCCGGTCCGATGTCCCGGGATGCCAGCCAGGCCCTGGCTGTAGACGCCCCCAGCTTGATGGCATGGTCATTGGCAAAACTGCCCTGCCATCGGGCAAACGGTGAGGAGTAATACCCTTTGTATGGAATAAACGCTTTGGTCAACATAATGGGTTTCCTGACATGTCTGGTTTATATATTGAGGTTATCATTGGTTGTACCGGTTCAATACGGCCTCCAGCACTGCCCCGCCCACAGCCCTGGCTTTTTCAGAAATGGTGTCATGAACCGCTGCTGCCCCCCGGGGATCAATATCCCCGATCTTGCATCCTGCAGGCACCCGGGTACGGTTGCGGATCAGGCCGCGGATCATACCGTCGATTTTTGCTTTCACCGATATACCATCCACATGACCCAGGATCTCATCTTTTTTCACCAGATCCCCGATGGTTATGCTGGATTCAAATACACCGGCACAGGTTGCTCGCAGCACTCGGTCCGCAGAAACCCCGCAGATAGCGCCCGGGATACCGGTATCTGCCTGGGCCATTCCCCGGAAGATGATCCGGCCCAGGTTGTGGCCCCGGTTGGTTTCAATGACCTGGTGCACATCCATGCCCGCAGAAAACCCGGGTCCAAGCCCGATGACCAGGGGGGCCTCCGCCATATCCGTACCTACATTTTTTTTTGCAATAATGGCATCGATCACCACATGGGGAGTGAGATCCGGGATCACGGTACCGGACGGATCCACCAGCACCGGAACCTCCCCGGCCTGCCAGATCCGGGGAATGTCTAAAGGCGCATCCGCCTTGCGGGCGGTGATCCCCTCAACTGTAACGGCGCCGTCATAAACCGCCTCACAGAAACTGACACACCGCCGCACCGCCATGGGCATATTTGTTTCCAGCATCACTACGTGCCGGAAATTGGCATTGAACAGCCGGCAGGCAACACCGGTTGCCATTTCCCCGGCCCCTTTGATCACAATGACCAGGTCTTTGAGGACCGGCGTATGATCTTCCCCGTTCACCGATGCGGCATCAGTCCTATTGTTTTCAATTATATCCATTTTATTTTCATTTCTTTTATATGAAAGCCGGCAGCACTCGGTCATCAGCTAAAAACTAACGGCTGACAGCTTTCATGTGTTGATGTTCCCGCTAGGGCATGGGTGTTATTACCTGAAAGACCATTCCGTTAACCTGTTCTTTGATTATTTGTTGTGCATGGGAGGGTATAACCGTTATTTCCATCCCGGATATTGCTATCCATACTCTCATCCCAATTTTCAGTACCAGCATCACCCGGATTACACTGCATCACCAGCCACTGCCGGATCTTTTGGGTTCAGGACAGCCCCATACAGCATCATATTGAACTGTCCGGCAGGAGGACCGCCCACCGGGGGGAGACCTCTATCCGGCCTGAAATCCTTGGGGGCTCTGACAGTCCGGATAGAGGTCTCCCCCCGGTGGGCTCCGATGTTCAATTCGACAACTATCGGCTGCAAGCAGGTGGGTTTAAAGCCCTGCGAGCTTAACCACCGATTGAAAGGGAATACGACCAACACGGGAAACCCACAACCCAATAGTCTCTCCTCATTTTCCTGTTTTTTTGACAGTAACTGAGGCATAAGGCACTAACGCCTGCACAGTTACACTAAATACTCAACGTCCAGTGTCGGGCGGGTCTTGTGGGTCGAATCCCATTCTGACGCGGTTGTTACAGGGTGTTGGGCATGCACAGCGTTAAGAACGGCAAACTGTTTGAGGACATACCTGCCCGCAGTTTTTGCCGTTTAGCGAAGCATGCCCTACACCCTGTCAACCGGGGAAGACGGGTGAGACACACAAGACCCGCCCGACACGGGTCCCACCCGAAAAATCCCCTATTGTCTTGCTGACGAGAACATTTGTCCATTTTTCAAAAATCTTCACCCGGTTCATCCCTTCCTAAAATTTGAACCATACAGCATTACATGCTCTCAAAAACTATCAGGCCAGGCATTGCCTGCTCTTGCAAACCGGCCGGTCATTTTGCCACCTGTTTCTTCTCCCGGATGGCCGCCACAATTTTGTCCGGGGTCAGAGGAAAACTGTCCATGTACACGCCGATGGCATTGGAAACCGCACCGGCATAGGCCTGGGCCGCAGACATGGCAATAGACATGCCCGCCTCCTTGGCGCCGTACGGCCCTTTGGGATCAACGGATTCCACGATGATACCGGTAATCTCCGGCATATCACATGCCAAAGGCACCTTGTATTCCAGCATGGTGGGGTTGAGACACCGCCCCTCCCGCCAGTCGTGGTATTCGGTGAGCATACCCCCCTGCCCGCCCATGGCAACAGACCCTTCAAACTGCCCCTCCAGCACCAGGGGATTCAAGGCCTTGCCCACATCCTGGCAGGCCACGGCATTGACCACGGTCACCTGGCCGGTATCCGGGTCCACCTTCACCTCGATGATGGTGGTACCGAAGGAAAACGCCTCGCACATCTGGCCGTAGGGGTTGGATACCCATTCCCGCTTCATGTCCACTTTGGGCCAGTACCCGCCTTCGGCATTCACCGAGGTAAAATTGAGCAAAGCCACCCGCACCGTCTTTTTGATGGACACAGCCTCTTCTGGGTCATCCTTTACATAGATCATCCGGTTTCTGGCAATCAGTTTGTCCGGGTCGGTCTTCAAAATTTTTGCCGCCACATCAAACAGTTTTTTGCGGCAGTTGGCCGCCGCATTCTTCACCGCCTGCCCCCCCACAAAAGTGGACACCTGGGAATAGGACCCGGGATCCGAAGAGGTGGTTTCCGTGTCCGCAGACACCAGGTGGATATCTTCGGGCAGCAGTCCCAGCTCTTCGGCTGCGATCTGCACCAGCATGTTTTCATTGCCCTGGCCGTTGTCCACCACCCCGGACATCACCGTGGCCTCCCCGTCCTCATTGAACTTGATAAAGGACTGTGACCCGCCCCGGATTCCCATGGGAAACCCGGTCTGCACCGAGTTGGTGCCGATGCCGATGCCCTGGAACGGCGGCAGTTTGCCGAATTTCTCCTGCCATTTGGCCGCAGCCGCCGCCTTCTTGATGGTCTCGTCCATGGCGCAGGACCACACCCGGGAGCCGGTACTGGTGAATTCTCCGGGCTGCCGGGAGTTTCTCAGGCGCATTTCTACCGGATCAATCCCCAGGTGTTCGGCGATCATGTCCAGCTGGGTGTCCAGGCCGCAGGCAAACCCCCGGCCATGGACCCGGATCATGCCCCGGATGGGCTTGTTGGTGTAGATCCGGTACCCGTTGTACCGCACCGATTCCATGCGGTAGGCCTGTTCCATGGACAAAAACGGCACGGACGTGGCAATGGGGCCGGTGGAGGAGTAGGCCCCGCCGTCCATGTAGCAGGTGGTTTCACGGGCCAGAACCCTGCCCTCCTTGTCCACTCCGGTCTTGTGGGTGGTTATCATGGCATGGCCCTGGCGGGTGGCAATGGTGTT
>JAIVHE010000088.1 GCA_020201255.1 Desulfobacteraceae bacterium | reverse complement strand
CAGACAATGCCCGATTCCTTGAGTATCTTCAAATGCTGGCTGATGGTGGACTGGGAATAGGGGAAAATGCCCACGATCTCTGTGCAGATACAGGTATCGATCGCAATCAGGTGCTGAACGATTTTGATCCGGGTGGGATGGGCCAGGGCCTTGAAAATTTTTGCAGTCTGTTCCAGATCCATGGATATAATCCTTTTCATCGTTAATCGGCTTTTAACGATGGCATATCCGCACTTCCCTGTCAACCCCCAAAACAATTGGGCAGCCCCGAATAGCCGGGTATCACAGGGTTGGGCACCCGGCCACAGGGGGTCGGAACGAAAGCTCAGCAGGACGAAAATACCCTGACGGACAAGCGTATGGTCTTCCACCACAAGGATTCTGATTTTATTTTCGCCTGCTGCAGAACCGGAGGATAAAGCTCGGCTGATACCAACATCCGCAATGCCGGCACCGAGGATTTTTTCTGGGATGATGCCAATACTCTGGCTGAACCGGATTATTATCACCTGGTCAACCTGAACCTGGGACTGGAAAGCGACTGCAAGGAAGTTCCTATCCTTTGCCTCGGAGCTGGATATTGCAAGAAAATCATGGGATAATCTGCCCCTGCCACAGTTTTTGCAAAAATTGTTCCCAGGGAAAAATGGTGATATTGTCATTTGTGACCCTTTCATTGGTGTCACAGCTGACCATGGCAAAATTTTCGATATTGTTCTCTTCCTTTAATGCCCGGATACCTTTCAGATGTTTGTTTCGTACCATTGTTGTACTTTTTATCTCAATGGCCCATTTGGTGCCCAGTACCAGATCCACTTCAAATTGTGAAGTGGATCGCCAATAATACATGTTGACATCTTTTCTGGAATAAGACAAAAATGCACGTACTTCCAGGACGATAAAATGCTCAAACGCCTTGCCGAAAAGCTCGGAACCGGCCATGATTTCCCCTCTGCCAGCCAAAGAGTTGACCACACCGATATCAAAAAAATACAGCTTGGCCCGGGAAATGGATTTTCGTTTGCGCGTTTTGGTAAACCCGGGCAATTGAAAAGCGACAAGGGTATCTTCCAGGATCTGAATGTAGTTTTTTATGCTGTTGGCGGAAACGCCGCAATCAACGGCAATGGACTGATAGCTGATCTCTTCGCCGTTGCATAACGCGACCAAGTCCAGGAATTCGGTGAACTTCATCCAATATCTCCGGCAACTTTTGCACTTCATCGATCACCACGACAGGCTTTAGTTTTTGCTCTGCAAGGAGGGATGGGTTTTTCAAGTATTCGCGATAGGTTCTGATCTCCAGCAGATCGATCACAAAAGCATCTTCAAGGGTGTTCCGGATGAGGGTCGTTTTCCTGGTCCCCCCTGGGGCCAAACAAAAAAAATGACTTTCTTTCCAGCAAGGCGGGTAGATCAAGGATTCGTTTAATCCTGTCATCCATCTTGCTGCAGCTGTTTTCATCGAAAACCTCCTTCAACCTCCCGGCCGAAATAAGCAGGTACAAACTTTTAATCCGAGTAACGAACCACCCGAACTATCGTGGGTTACGATTCCTGGATTAAAGCCAAAAGTTCTTTGGCAGACATTTTCCCGCTTACATCGCTGCCCGCAAGAAGGCTGTCCGCAAGATTTCGTTTGCGGCGATGCATTTGTACAATTTTTTCTTCCACCGTTCCCCGGGTAATCAGGCGATAAATGGTGACAGGCCTGCGTTGACCCATGCGATGGGCACGGTCGGATGCCTGATTTTCCACAGCCGGGTTCCACCATGGGTCCAGGTGGATCACATAATCTGCTGCCGTAAGATTCAACCCCACGCCCCCGGCTTTAAGACTGATCAAAAAAACATCCCCCTCCCCGGCTTGAAAGCCATGGATTGCCATTAGTCGCTGATTGGCCGGGGTGCTGCCGTCCAGGTACTGGTATTTGATTTTGGATTCATCCAGATATTTCCGGACAATGGACAGATGCCCCACAAACTGGCTGAAGACAAGGGCCTTGTGTCCATTGCTCATTAGTTCTCCCAGAATCTCAGAAAACACCGCCAGTTTGCTGCTGGCAATAGAGATTTCCTTGTTGACGAGTTCACTGTGGCAGCAGGCCTGGCGCAATTTTGTGATCTCCGCCAGTATTTTGAAATGCCTTTGGCCCTCATGGCCCTCATCATCGCTGGAGATTCTCTCAAGGGCCTGTTGGCGCAGTGCCTCGTAAAAAGCCATCTCCTCTTTGCTCAGATCAATATCCAGCAGAATCTCTGTGCGGGGGGGAAGCTCTTCTAAGACCTGGGCCTTGGTACGACGCAGGATAAACGGCTGAATCAGTCGCTTGAGATCCTTTCTTGCCTGGGCATTCCCCTGTTTTTCAATGGGGATGGCAAAGGTCTTGTTGAATCGCTCCAGGGACCCTAAAAGGCCGGGATTAATAAACTGAAAAAGATTCCACAGCTCACCCAGGTGGTTTTCAATGGGAGTTCCGGTGAGAATCAGCTTGAATGCGGCCGTCAACTCCATGGCGGCCCGGGATCTCTGGGTGGCGAAATTTTTTATTGCCTGGGCTTCATCCAGAACCACCATCTGCCAGGAGACATGAGACAACATGGCGGCCACTTTTTTTTGCTGCATCAGGCCATAACTGCAGATCAGCACATCAAAACTGCCGGCATCTTCCAGAATTTTTTTTCTTTTGTTTCCGCCAAATACAATTGGGTTCAGGCAAGGGCCAAAGCGGTTGGCTTCGGCAATCCAGTTTGCACACACCGATGTGGGGGCAATCACAAGCGACGGTCCGTGGGGGGCATGCCTTATGAGCAGGCCTAAGGCCTGCATGGTTTTACCAATCCCCATGTCATCGGCCAAACAGGCACCCACGCCCCAGTCTGACAGACAGTTCAGCCAGTTGATCCCCTCCAGCTGATACTCACGCAACTCTGCATTCAAAGTGGATGGGACTGCCTGGAGTGGATCTGTCTGGGTTTGAAGTTTTGCAATGTGGGCTTTCCATGCCTTGTCCGTACGCACGGTGCCGGCTTCCTGAAAAAACCCTTCCAGGGCCAGGGCCGCCAGGGGATGAAACCTTACCCCTTTTCCATGCCTGGCAGAGTATCTGTCAAGGGCCTGGAGTCTTTTTCGAAATACCTGGGTTAGTTCAACAAACTGACCGGGTTTGATCTCCAGGAATCGGGTAGTACTTTTTTCAAGATATTCCAAAAGCATACCCATCTCCAGGGTAAGACGTTCATCCACCATCACCTCTCCGGTCATGGCAAACCAATCTTGTTCCTCTTTGATATTGAGTCGACAATGATCAAACGAGACCTTGCCCACCAGCTCAAAGGGTTTGCCCTCGGGCCATTCAAGCACAACGCCTTCTCCCTTGGCCCCCAGTTCCTGGATCAGCTCCAGGGATTCTTCCACACCGGGGAAATGCCATTCACCCTGATTTTCTTCGACGGTTGCAAGAGTTGGACATTCATTGATCAAATCCGTTGCCAGCTCTTTTTCAGTTTCAAGGTCCCTTGTGGTTTTCATCTGGATACCCTTCACCCGGGCGATGACATTTTTTCCTTTGCTGCCCGGGGGATAACAAGGGCCATCTTCACCCAGGGGACGAACAACCATGGAGAGCTTCAGTCCCTTCTCCAGTGGAGAGAGCTGAACATGGAGGGTTGAATCTGCTTTTGTCTCCGTCACACTGTCACTACCCCCTTTTATATCCGAATGAATGGTGATATCCCCTGCCAGTGCATCCATTACCTGGACAATTTTATTTTTTGCAGATGCTGGAAAAGAGGCCTCATTGCCCAGGATATCGGCAATGGCCTGATATTTTGTATCCAGCGACACCAACTTGATTTGAGTCGGGGTCTCCTGCACCACCACATGCTTTCCTTCAAAATGACGTCGGGGCCTGGGGGACAGAACAAGGGTAAACCCGTTTTTGCCATTTTTTGAAACAATGAGTTCAGGCTTTCCATGAACCAGCTCCATCCGGGTGGTTCCATCGTTTAAAAAAAGAAGAGGATGGCCTACAACATCGGGCATATACTCATCATCAAAAACATATTCCACATTGGTGTACCACCCATCTTTGTAACTGTGGGCATAGATATGACCACAAATTTTTTTATCCTGCTCCGTCAGGTAGGGAAATTTTCTTAC
>JAIVHE010000391.1 GCA_020201255.1 Desulfobacteraceae bacterium | reverse complement strand
GTCGGCCGTAAGCCATGCCATCAGAAAACTGGAGGCTGATCTGGGGTTTGATCTGATTGACCGGGCCGGCCGCAGGTTCCGCCTTACCAGGGAAGGGGAGTTCCTCTTTCGGCAGTGTGCCGGCATTTTTGACCGGATTGACGATACCCTGGACACGCTTGCCGCCGGCAGGGGGCACCGGATATCTGTTACCCTGGGAGCCCCGGTGGAGTTCGGATCATCCGTTCTCATCAAGGGGATGGCACCCTTTATAAACCGCCACCCCCATATCCATGTGGATTTTTTCCTGGATCCGTATCTGCTGGAGTCGTTGCTGGCAGATGACCTGGATATCATTGTGGACTGTATTCCCCATGTGCATGAAAGCCTGGTGTGTGTTCCCCTGATGCGAGAGGAATATGTGGTGATCGCCACCCGGCCGTATGTGGCGGACCGCCGGATTCAAAGCATTGCCGACCTTTCCCGGTGCAGCCTGCTGTCCTTTGACAAAGACCTGCTCTGGTGGAAAAATTTCATCAATGCCCTGGCCGGCCAGGCGGATTTCGGCTGTGACACCGTGATCCGTATCTCCAGTGTCCGGGGGATCATCAATGCAGCCCTTGCATCCATGGGGGTGGGATTCGTTCCCCGGTACACGGTACTCAAGGAGCTGGAGAGCGGTCAGCTCATCGAGCTGTTCCCTGAAACCGAGGTACGCAACGACCAGATCAACATCTTTCTGAAAAAGCGCAATTTTGAAAAACCGCCCTTCCCGGACCTGATCCGGCATATCCGGTCCCTGCGCCTGCACGAACCTGCCAAAGAATTATAAGGTGAATTATGTGGAATTATAGAGTTGTCCGAAAGAATACAATCTATCAGGATTCTTCGGGCAAAAAAGATAGAATCACTTACACGTATGCCATACCTGAAGCATACTATGACAAGAATGGGTTTGCAGGGGCAATCACCGAGGACCCGATTGAACCTTTCGAGGAAACCATTGAAGAACTGCGGCATTCATGGGTGATGATGGCGGAAGCCTTTGGTAAACCGATTCTTGATTATGGCATGATCCCTGAACCAGGCTACAACCTTGAAGATGATCCTATGGCATCTGAACTTGATAAAAGAATCAAAGACTTTGAATCAGACAAGACAAAAACAATCCCCTGGGAACTGATTTTGTCTGGATGGCTGCTTTCCAGCCTGGCAGGGGTCGGCACGTTACCGGTTATCGGTGGTCTGCCCGTCTCGTTTTGGATGGGACGTTCAGTTTCGTGACAATAGTTTCTTTCGGCCTTGCAGCTTGTCCGGTTTCATTCTAAACTTTTCGCCGATGGAAGCTATAAGAAGAATCTGTATGGTTTTCGTTTTCATGCTCAGAACACAGGAATGATAGAAACATTGCAGCGTATCTTATGGAAAATTTGGAAATTGAGATCAAGAACAAAACCGGAATGGTGGATTGCAGAAAGAAACGCAGAATAAATAAAGATCTTCAAAATAAAAATAACGACCAGGAATGACAGCATGCTCTGATTGACAACAAGATACAAAGATATCAGTTTCTTTCTGCAAGTTGTTTTGAAGAAAGAATGAAGAAAGAATGAAGAAAGAATTTATGGAGGCCGGCATATGACCCGGGAAAACCAGACCATCGAATGGAAAGAATCTTGGCGGGATGATTATCTGCGCTGGGTCAGCGGGTTTGCCAATGGCCAGGGCGGTGTGCTGGAGATCGGCAGAAACGACCGGGGGGAAGCTGTCGGCATTGCGGACGGATCAAAGCTGCTGGAGGATCTGCCCAATAAAATCCGTGACTTGCTGGGAATTATGGCGGATGTCAACCTGGTTGAGGAAAACGGGGTGGAACTGCTGGAGATTCATGTTCCTGCCTACACCAATCCCATCAGTTTTCGGGGGCGGTATTATACCCGCAGCGGCAGCACGCTCCAGGAGTTGAAAGGCGCGGCCCTGGACCGGTTTCTGCTGCAGCGGCAGGGCCGCACATGGGATTCTGTGCCGTTGCCCGGGGTAAAACCCTCGGATCTGTCCTTGGCAAGCCTGAAGAGATTCCGTGAATTGGCCGCTGCCAGCGGCCGGTTAAGCGCCACGGATCTGTCGGCATCAGATTCAGGGTTGCTGGAAAAGTTAAAACTGGTGGAAAGGAAATATCTGAAACGGGCGGCAGTGCTGTTGTTTCATGAAGACCCGGATCGGTTCATTACCGGGGCGTTTGTGAAAATTGGATTTTTCGTTTCCGAATCAGACCTGGCTTATCATGACGAAATCCATGGGTCTCTTTTTTCCCAGGCCCATGCCGTGGTCGACCTGTTGCGGACCAAATACATGAAAGCCGCCATCAGCTACCAGGGGATTCAGCGGATCGAGCGGTTTCCCGTGCCTTACGAGGCTTTGCGCGAGACGGTTCTGAATGCTTTGGTACACCGGGATTATGCCGTGCCCGCGCCGATACAGATTCGGGTGTACGAGCATAAACTGCGGATCTGGAATCCTGCGGTGCTGCCTGACGGCTGGGATCTTGAAAAACTGCTGGGTGCCCATGCTTCCCATCCCTATAATCCGGATGTGGCCAACGCGTTTTTCCGCTCCGGGGAGATCGAGTCCTGGGGCCGGGGAATTGAAAAAATATTTTCTGCCTGCCGCAAAGCAGATTCCCCGCCTCCCAATATCCATGTGGAAGGATATGATCTTTGGGTGGAATTTGTGTTTTCTCCGCAGTATATGGCCGCCATCCAGGGTGAAACTGGCAGCAAAAAAAGTACTGCCCAGAAAACTATCCAGAAAACTGCCCAGAAAATATTGGAAATCCTCAAGAATGACCCGGAGATAAGCCGTGCCAAAATTGCAGAACAATTGGGAAACATCACAGAAAGCGGAGTGAAATACCATTTGGCCAAGATGAAACGGGAAGGGCTCATTTGCCGTGTAGGACCCGACAAAGGCGGTCATTGGGAGGTTTTGAAATGAAAACATCCGGCTTCAGTCCAATGGAAAGATGTCTCGGACAATAGGAAAAAAGGTTCGGTGAAAAGTTCGGGGTAACCAGACTATTGTCAAGTGAAAGGAATTCTGGCGAGGCCAGTACCAGAAAACTACCCAGGAAAAAAAGAACTGAAAGGCCGTATGCGCCGGTATGGGTGGGTAGATGGTTGGTAAATGGTTTATATGAAACACCGTCATGGTTAAGGACACACTTCACCACTGGCTTTGTTTGTCTGCAAAGTCCATGATGAAACACAGATTTGAATTATATTCAGAAACTGCCTCCTTTGTCTGCTTGATTATTTTCTACAGGTTGTTTTTTAAGCAGGTGGCCAGCCAAGTTTCATACAGTTTTATATGCGTAGTTCCTTTAATTAAGGACTGACAGTTAGTTGTGCAAAAGGCCGACCAGTCATGTTAGTATCGCGCTCTATGGCTTCATTTCTTCATCGACTTTTTTTCTGCTCAAAAAAGCTTACCTATAATCTTTACCTATAAAAAAAATATCAATTCGTGCATGGAACCAGTTCATAACCAAGTTGATTGGCTCGTTTTTTAATGCTGTTGATGGTTTTTTGTCTTGTCTGGGCAGTCAAATAATCTTCACCAAGGTCCATGAAATGATCCCCATTTTTTATGATATTAAAAATTGCTTTTGATATTCTGTGTGCAATTGCAACGATGGCTTTTTTTGCGCCACGCCTGGCCTTCAACTTAAAATATTTGGCCCTGTAGTATGATCCTTTTTTCCGGACTGCTGCCCAGGCCACTTCAATCAATATAGTTTTGAATGGATGGCTTCTCACAGAAACTCTGCCACTCTTCCTTTTGCCGGCACTTTCATTATTTCCCGGACATAAACCTGCCCAAGAGGCAAGCGCAGCTGTACAAATAAATTCATCAAGGGTAACACCAATTTCACTGAGGATTGATTGCGCCGACTTTTTATCAATACCTGGTACTTCATCCAACCGATCCAACAGATCTTGGTGACCAACGGTAAGACCTTCTAATCTCTGAGTAATATCATCGATTTGTTTTTCCAAAGACCTCATCACCTCCATCATGCCAATTAATTGAAACCGATGATGGTCTTCAAAAAAACCCTGAATACTGCGATGTAGTTCGACAACCTTTTTTTTCAGCCCGGGCTTGGTGTTCTTTTCAATTGTTA
>JAIVHE010000087.1 GCA_020201255.1 Desulfobacteraceae bacterium | reverse complement strand
GCAAACATGGCCTGAAAAATAAAATCTGTCCAGTAGGTATACACACCGACACCGTCATCGCCGGCAATCATCATATTTTCCGGGCTCACGCCAATACCGAACCCTGCAAACCCGAAAAATCCTGAAAGGGAAAAATCACCGGGATACATCAGATTAAAGCCCATAAAAGCATAGGTGAGCAGACCAATGGCGATAATGGCGGTATTTTTAAACAGGATATTGACGGTATTTTTTGCCCGGGTCAACCCGGCTTCAAGGCTTGCAAACCCAAGATGCATGATAAATACCAGAAAAGTTGCCACCAGCATCCATGTATTATTTGCCACATACGCCGCAGCAGCACCGGTTACCTCTGCTGCGCCATCTGCAGCCAGCGCAGCAGCCGGAATTGTCGTCATTGTTATGGCCAAAGGCCATATGCTTTTATGTAATTTTCGTGATTTCATTGTACCCTCTTTATTGTTTATCTGTTTCTGGTTTTATGGTTTATCTGTTTCATAATTTTGCTAACGCAAGAAACCCGCAACCAAATGCCCCTCCTCAGTTTCTTGTTTTTCTTGACAGGAGCTGAGGAGTAAGGCACTAAATGGCTGCTTCCCCGGTTTCTCCGGTGCGTATCCGGCAGACTTCATTCAACGGCAGGACAAATATTTTGCCATCTCCGATCTTTCCGGTTTTAACGCTCTGTATTATTGTTGCAACCACCGTATCAACGAGTTCTTTTTTTACAACAATTTCGACCTTTACCTTGGGAACAAAATCAACCTGGTATTCCGCCCCCCGGTACACCTCTTTATGTCCTTTTTGACGTCCGAATCCTTTTACCTCGGAAATTGTCATTCCCTGTACACCAACCTTTGCCATGGCCTCTTTCAGCGCATCCAGCTTAAACGGTTTAATGACTGCTTCAATTTTTTTCATTTGGTTTCTTCCTTTTACAATTTTAAAAATTTTCCGGTAACACCATATACGATTTACTCTATTGCATCTGTAGTATTGCAAAACAGATGCCATTTCGCAGAATATTTAATAACCTATTGATAATGATTGACTTTTTGATTTAAAGAAAAAAAGAAGGGGCTATTTAGTTACATTTTTGTTAACTATTCAAACAACAAAAATGTAACTAAATTATTCTATATGATTTTAATTTTATATTTTTTTACAAGAAGATAAAAATCCTTGTCAAGATTTGGGTCGATCCTGGCTCTACTGATTGAAATGAAAGATTGGCTGGGATTGGTTTATCTCACCCTGTTTCTTGTGGGGGTTAGACGTTGAAATCCAGAGCATTGTCCGGCCTTTCCAGAGTCTGAAAAGGCTGCCGGTCAGCCCAGTGTTTCAAACACCAGATCCGGCCTGACCGCAGACCGCTCCAGTATATCCCGGGTGGTGACACCGGTGAGCATTAGGGCGGAACAATACCCGATATCCAGGGCGCCCTGGATATCGGATCGGATGAAATCCCCCTCCATAAGAATCCGGCTTCGGGGGATGGGTCTCTCGTACAAGGTTTCCAGCTGGTCATGGGTTTTTTGAAATATCGACCGGACAGTTGGGGTCACCCTGGATCCGTCCCAGACGTTTGTTTTTTCCTCAGATCATGTCCAACCGGTATTTCGACCACCAGGGAAACGGCAAAGCCGGCGTTGCCATATGGGAGAACAAGCCATCCGAAGATAAAAATCTCCTTTTATTTTGGTGTCATTAATGAAACAATCCAACCGGGAGGTACTGTTTGCTTATGCCGGCACGCTTTTCGAACAGCCGGCGTACCCCATCAAAATGTAACGGAGGACCAATGGCACGATTTTTAAAAAACAGAGAAAAGGTAAAAGGCAAGAGTCCGGGGGCCTTGATTTTTGTCGGAACCCAAAAAGTCGATACCGTAAACATGCGCCTGATTGACTATGATGACAAAAACCTTGTTGAAAAGGAACTTATTGACATCAAAGACGGGTCTCGTTACAAACAGACCGGGTCCGTAACCTGGATCAATATCAATGGCCTGCACGATGTGGAGGCTATCGGTAATATCGGCCAGACATTTGACCTGCATCCCCTGGTGATGGAAGATATCCTCAACACAGGCCAGCGGCCCAAAATAGATGATTACGGGTCCTATATCTTCATCGTCCTGAAAATGATTCGTTTCGATAAAGAGATGCAGAAGATTGTCAATGAGCAGCTGAGTATTGTGCTGGCAAATACCTTTGTACTGACGTTTCAGGAGCGGCCCGGGGATGTATTTGATCCTGTCAGAGAACGAATCAGGCGGCATACATCCCGCATAAGGGGATGTAAAACCGATTATCTGGCCTATGTTCTCATGGACACAGTGGTGGAAAACTACATTTCCATAATCGAGCATTTAGGAGAAAAAATTGAAGACCTGGAAGAAGCGGTTCTTCTGGGACATGATCCCGACGTGATGGAAACGATAAACCTGTTCAAAAGAGAGACCAGTTATCTGAGAAAATCCATCCGACCTGCCAGAGAAGCCGTCTTCCAGCTGTCAAGACTCGAAAGCGACCTGATTCATGAAAGAACCCTGCCGTTTATCAAAGATATGGAAGACCTCGTCATTCATGCAACCGAGGCCATTGATACCTACAGGGATCTGTTAACCGACCAGTTGAATATCTACAATTCCGTTGTGGCCAACAAAATGAATGATATCATGAAGGTGTTGACCATCTTTGCCGCCATTTTCATTCCCTTAACCTTTATTGCCGGGATATACGGCACCAATTTCGAGTACCTGCCTGAACTCAGGTACAAATACAGTTATTTCATTTTCTGGGGAGTGCTCATCGCCATCGCAGGGGCATCCCTGTATTATTTCAAAAAAAAGAGATGGTTTTAACTGCCCTCAGAAGGATCAATTTCACACTGGTCATTCAGATGCAGCCTGAAAACATAAATTGCCAGGGCAACTATGGGCACAACCAGCACCAGTCCGATCACCGGCAGAAGGGTAAAGCTGATAATGGTCATGGCCAGGGCCGCAGCAACCAGAATAAGTCCAAAGGCAAGTTTTGATATTTTCTGGGGGATACAAGACGAAAGTTTCATGGCATTCTCCTTCATTGGTTTTACGGACCACACAATTGCATTACCAGGTCCTGTTGGGACAGAATATAAGTCTGACCGGCCATAAGTCAATGGAAAAGCCATAGATCCAAATCGTTCTGTGACAAGTTTCCGATCCGCACGGTCACGGTTACAATGGCCTGAAAAAATCACGTACAAAAACGACTCTTTTTACAACCGGATGATCTGCGGGGTCTGGCCGCAATGTTCCAAAAACTTTACCAGATCTTTGGATGTGATGGTGGTGGTGGCGGTGTTCTCCAAAGGATGGAAGTTGAGCAGATCATGGGCCATCATCTCTTCGTCCAGGACAATTTTCACATCATGATCCTTGATGTTGATGGCGGCAAAAGGGGTGACAGCCCCGGGGATCATGCCCAGCACTTCCATGAGCAGGTCGGGTTTTCCAAAAGACATATTATTGCCCCCGATTTTTTTGGCCACTTCCTTTATCTTGATGGGTTTGTCCGCCAGGGTAACCACCAGAAACAAATTTTTCTTTTTGTCCTTGAAAAACAGATTTTTGCTGTGGGCACCCGCAATGCCGCTCTGGTGTTGGGCTGCTTCTTCCACGGTAAAAACGGCCGGATGTTCATGGTTGGTGTATGCAATACCGATATCGGTCAATACGCTGAGCAGTTCTTCTTTCTTGTGTAACATCATCTTTCCTTTTTAACGCTGCATGGCTTTGCTGACAACAGCTAACCATAGGTTACATATATGAGCCTGACAATGGTTAAAAATACCATGGTCAGAAAAAACGGCCGGATAAACCCGGCCCCTCTTTTGATGGCCAGGCTGGAACCGGCCCGGGCACCGATGATCTGGCCGGCCGCCATGGCCAGTCCGGCGGACCACAGCACATTGCCGCCGATGATGAACATGGCCAGGGCTACGACATTGGACACAAAATTCATCACCCGGGTGGTGCCCACTGCCCGGGTCATGTCCAGGCCCAGGAAGATGAGCAGGGCTCCGGTCCAAAAGGAGCCGGTGCCCGGACCGAAAAATCCGTCATAAAATCCCAGACCCAGGCCGAACAGGACATAAAACAGGTGCTGCCCCATTTTGGGCTGTGCCGGT
>JAIVHE010000390.1 GCA_020201255.1 Desulfobacteraceae bacterium | reverse complement strand
GCGGCCGTGGTGCCGAAATTGACATGATGCTCCTTGAACATTCGGTGTAAAAATGCCAGATTCCCCTTCTGGGCTACATACGGGGCAAAATCTGCAAACCGATCCCTGTCCCAGTCGAAGTTTCCGGCATCCACCACTACGCCCCCTAAAGCAGCGCCATGGCCGGAAAAATACTTGGTGGTGGAATGCAGCACGATATCCGCCCCCAGCTCGATGGGCCGGCACAGCCACGAGGATGCCAGGGTATTGTCCACCATCAGGGGAATATCGTTTTCATGGGCAAGACCGGCGATTTTTTCCAGGTCCGGGATTTCCATGCCCGGATTGGTGATGGTTTCCATGTACACAAACCGGGTCTTGTCCGTGATCTGTGCGGCAATGTCATCCAGATTCAGAGGGTCGGCCAGGCGCACGGTGATGCCGTATTTCTTGAAGATATTTGTAAACAGGGTATAGGTGGACATGAACAAGGAGGAGGATGCCACAAATTCATCTCCTGCCCGCAGCAGTGTCATGCAGGCGTTGCTGATGGCCGCCATACCGGAAGCTGTTACCACGGCGGCCTTGCCCGATTCCAGAGAGGCCAGTTTTCCCTCCAGAAACCGGTTGGTAGGGTTGGACAGGCGCATGTAGATATGGTCGGGCCGCTCTCCGGCAAATGTCTGACCCAGATCGATGGCTGTATCATGAAAATGGGCTGCGGTCTGGAAAATGGGCGGCAACGTGGCTCCTTCCCAGTCATGGTTTTTGATCCCTTCATGAATGGCCCGGGTATCAAAATGAAGTGGTTGACTCATGGTTCCCTCATCAAAGCGTAAAAAAAACCAATATCACCTTGTGGATCTGTTGCCCACAGACATTATTTTTCAAACCGAATACTACGCCCAGTTCAAAGCCCGGCTTGGATGGCAGCCGTGTGCATATGACATCGAGGACAAGGTGTCAAAAAAAGATATGCTGATGCTGGTTAAACCCTTGAACGACCGTATTTGCGCCGCATATATCCCCCAGGGTCCCAAGTTCGGTCCCAGCCGGGAAAACTATGGCCCATATCTGGAATCTTTGTCGGAATCCATTGTCGATCAGATTGATTCGGATGTTGCATTCATTCGATATGACCTCCCCTGGGAATCCCCCTATGCCGAAATACTGGATAAAAAGCCGGCGCATGAGTTTCCGGATGAAAGAATTCGGGAAATACGCATGAATTTCGGAACCAAATACTGGAATTTCAGAAAAACGCCCGTGGATATGACCGTGGCTGATTCATACGTCATCGATATCGATGGAACCGAAGATGTGATTCTTTCACGCATGAAAAGCAAAACACGGTACAACATTAAACTGGCCTCAAGAAAAGGGGTCAGGGTGTATGCCGCTTCCACCAAAGAACTTCCGGTTTTTCATGACCTTCACCTGGAAACCGCAAAACGAAAAGGATTTCTGGTCAGGGATTTTCCGTATTTTGCGACCCTGTTTTCTTCGCAAAAGGAAAAATCCGATCAGTCAGAGGTCATACTGATGCTGGCGGTTCATGGCAAGGATGTTCTGGCCGGTGCCATTGTCGCCATTACAAAGAAAACAGCGTATTTTCTGTATGGGGTATCCGCAATGAAAAAACGAAACTTCATGGGCAGTTATGCCCTGCACTGGGAAACGATCCGATACGCCAAATCCCTGAATTGCGCGACCTATGATATGGGCGCCGTATCTCCGGCCCGGTTGATTGATCATCCTTTTTTCGGGCTGTATCGTTTCAAAACCGGGTTCGGGGGGCGGATCGTTCATCGGTCGGGTTCCTGGGATTATCCGATAGATACGGATGCGTATTCATCATTCAGGAACTGGGAGGAGATGAACCGGGGAGGGTTTGGAAACGGGCCGTTTTGCAAGGGATCGGAAAACTGAATCATGGAAAAATCTTGATGTCAGCGCCCACAACATATAAGGTGTGGGATTGGATGACCCCGGCTGTGTTATTGTGTGCAATCTGAAATTGATAAGGAGTTGTAAATATGGCAGTTGTGACATGGAAAAAGGAACCACGGATGAAAAGAATTTTTCCCAGGGCATTGATGTGGAATGGATCGGAAAAAAACTCCAGGACCAGGAAAATGATACTGTGATGGCTTTTATGTACGGAATGAATAACATTTTCAAACGTCTGCTGCTCTTTCCAATGCCTGTGATTGCCGCCATCAACGGTCACGCATTCGGCAATGGCGCCATCCTCTCCTGTGCCTGTGATTTTCGTTTCATGAAAAAAGACCGGGGGTTTTTTTGCTTTCCCGAGGTGGATGTGGGTATCCCTTTTCTGCCAGGCATGATCGCCTTTGTGCGCAAGGCATTGCCGGAAACCCTTTTCAACCGGATGATCCTGTCTGGACAGCGAATGGCTGCACAGGATCTTGAAGCAGCCCATGCCATTGTCAAGGCCTGCGACAACCAGGAGAAGTTGATGCAGGAGGCACTGGCATATGCTGCTGCATTTGATAAAAAACAGGGTATTTTTCTGGAGTTAAAGCAGCGCATGCACAAAGATTTGATTCGTATCATAGATGATGAGGATCCTGTGTATATTGATGCGCTTAATCTGTTTGTCGGGGATTGAAAAGCAAGCAGGCCGGCCGCAACCATTTCCTTACGCAACTTTCGGAGCTGGCTGATTCAGGTGGGTTGCATTATTACGTTCTGGATATTTGTATAATGGATTTTGTATCACAATGATCTTGGAAGAGAGCCCCTGGAGGTGTGCTGTGACAGAACCGTCAGAGACTGAGTGGGCCTGGTCTGCAATTGACGGCACCTTGACTTTTCCGGGTGTTTGTGGTTTGACCTGTTGTCATTGATGCATTGTTTGTAACAAGATGCATTGTTTTAAACGCCAAGCACTAAGGAGCAGATATGGACTGGTTGCATTCGATCCGCACCAAACAGATGGGGGGATTTCTGGCCATTGCCGCCATTACCGCCATTGTCAGCCTGGTAAGCTATAATGGGATGAAAAACCTGGAGGCCAGCTTCAGGCAGGTCATTGAAACAGCCCCGCTGACAGAATCGGCCATTAACATGAAACTGTCTGTCAGCCAGGATATTGTGGCCATCATGACCCTGATGGCTGCTTTGGACACGGAGCAACTGGATGCTGCCTGGCAGATGCACCAGCGCAATATGGCCCGGTTCAATCAATTCCAGGAAGCCATGCTGGATGGTGGTGAGATTGATGGTAAAACCATTTTTCCCACCCATGATCCAAAACTGCGCCAGATCATCCAGGACGTAAAAGAATTTCATGCATCGGTTTTTCTGCCCAGTTTCAAGGTGGCCTATGACCAGATGCATCTGCAGTTATCTGCAGAACCCTATGATTACGCATTGTTGGACACCATTGATGAAAAAACCATTGCCCTGGCAGATGACCTGACCCAACAGCTGGACCAGGCCGGTACCATGTCCCAGGCACTTATCCTTCAGGCGGAAACAGATCTGATAAAGGAAAAGCTGCAGGCAGTCACCATTTTGGGGGCAGCCACCCTGGTGGGAATTGCAGCGGCGATACTGCTGGGCTTTTTTGTGTCCGGCCGCATTGCCGGCCCGGTGAAAAAAGCGGCCGCATTTACCAAAGATGTTGCCCGGGGAGATTTTACCAAAACATTGCATGTAACCCAGAAAGATGAAATCGGCTTTATGGTGAATGCCATGAACCAGATGGTACAGGGGCTGGCATCGGTATTTAGAAATATTGCCCAGGGGGTGGCCACCCTGGATCAGACATCAGCGGACTTATCCCAGATTTCAGACAGTCTGAAGAACCGCGCTGGAAAAATGACCGACAAATCAGGTGCTGTCAGTGATGCGGCCCGGGCAATGCAGGAACGGGTGACATCGGTTGCAGACAGTTCCCGGGCGTTTTCAGATAACCTGGATACGGTGTCGGCTGCCATGGAACAGATGAATGCCACTGTGACGGAAATTGCCAAAAACACCAGTGAAGCCCGGCAGATTTCCGAAACAGCCGTGTCAACAGCCGGGAATGCGTCTGACCGGGTGAATGAACTGGGCAAAGATGCCGCTGAAATCGGGCAGGTCACCCAGACCATCGCCGATATATCTGACCAGACCAACCTTTTGGCATTGAATGCCACCATTGAAGCTGCCCGGGCAGGAGAGGCGGGAAAAGGCTTTGCTGTTGTGGCCAATGAAATAAAGGGCCTGGCCCGGCAGACGGCAGATGCAGCAAAAGATATTGCAGAAAAAATTACGCGCATCCAGGATTCTTCCAAAGGCACGGTAACGGAAATTCAACAGATTTCACAGGTGATCAATGATGTGAATACCATTGTTACCGCCATCGCCGGTGCCATTGAAGAACAGTCCAGCACTTCCAAAGAAATTGCTGAAAACATATCCCTGGCTGCCCGGGAGATACATGACAACCATGACCATATTGCAGACATATCCCAAGCTTCGAAACAGATAGCCAAAGACATCCAAAGTGTCAATACACATGCCGGCACCGTCACGGATACCAGCCAGAAGGTCAGCGAAAATGTCACCCGGATCAAGACGTTTGCCGCCAGCCTGGGACAGTCGATCAGCCGTTTCAAAGTGTAGCAGCTCCCCGGGGACATGGAACAAAATGAACATTCTATCCTTATCCCTGGATCAACTGGTCCACCGCCTTGAAACAGCCCATGGAAAAGGCCGGTTCCATGCCCGGGCTCTGTACCGGGAAATCTATAAAAACGGCAACCCAGAGCCACTTTCAACCCCGGAATTTGCCGCCTCTCCAAAGCTGGTACAAAATTTAAAAAAAAGCATCCGACTGGAACCGGGCAGGGTAAAACAAGTTTTCCAGGACGGCAGTCTTACCAAGTTCATCACCCGGCTGGCAGACGGTCTGGACATTGAGTCAGTGATCGTTCCCATGAACCGGTACAACACCCTGTGCGTGTCCAGCCAGGTGGGATGCCGCATGGGATGTGCTTTTTGTGAAACCGGCCGCATGGGATTGAAACGCAACCTTACGGTGTCTGAAATTACCGGCCAATTGTACAATGCCAGGCATATATTGAAAAAACAGATCAAAAATATCGTGTTCATGGGCATGGGAGAACCCTTTGACAACTTTGACGCTGTCATGGCTGCCGTACGGATCATGCATGAGCAGAAAGGCTTTGATATCGCCCTGCGCCACATGACCATTTCCACGGCCGGGCTGGTGCCGGGTATCCGGAAACTGGCCGCCATGCATCTGCCCGGCATCCGTCTGGCCATATCAATCAATGCTGCCGATGACTTTACCAGATCAAAGCTGATGCCTGTCAACAATGCCTGGCCCCTGGAAAAACTGAAAAAAACCCTGGCAGGCTTTCCATTGCCTCGGAAAGGAACGTTTCTGTTTGAATACATCCTCATCAAGGGGGTGAATGATCAGGCGGCCCATGCAGATCTGCTGGCAAACTTTATCCATTCCCTGCCGGTGCGCCTGAATCTCATTCCCTGCAATCCAATACCCGGCCTTGGCCATGAAAGTCCGTCTGATGAGGATATGAACCGTTTTTCCCAACGCCTGGTTGAAAAAGATGTTTTTGTTATCCGGCGCTGGAGCAAAGGCAGGTCTGTGTCTGCCGGATGCGGTCAGCTGGGGCAAGGCAGATGATTTGTCATTTTTTCAGTCTTTTGATATTATCCCGTGCAAAGCCGATGGTCGGATCGATTTCCAGGGCCATTTCATAGTATTTTATCGCCAGCGTTATTTCTCCCAGTTCCCGGTAATTGGAGCCGATATTGGCATAGTTGATGGCCTGGGAAGGATCCACTTCAAGGGCATTTTCAAAACAGGTGATGGCCTTGTGGTGGTCTTTCTGCATAAAATAGCAGACCCCCATGGTGTTCAACAGATCCGGCCGCTGGGAATCGACGGCCAATCCTTTTTCGCAGATGCCGGCCGCTCTTTCATACCGCTCCAGATCCTTGAGGCAGGCCCCCATGTGGGAATAGATGTCAGGCAGGTTCAACCGGACCGGCTCTCTGTCCAGTGCGGTTTCAAATTCCTGCAATGCGGTGTGGTGATCACCGATGGCGTTGTACACCAGTCCTTTGTAAAAACTGGTGTAATACTGTTGCGGCAGTGCCTGTTCCAGGGCATCCAGCCTGTCCAGTGCCTGGATCGGGTCCAGTGTTTCGGTGATGAGCCGGGCTGAAAACATGCCCAC
>JAIVHE010000389.1 GCA_020201255.1 Desulfobacteraceae bacterium | reverse complement strand
TGGGCACAATCCTGGCATCCTGGATGGGAACCACGGGTGCGGCCATGCTGCTGATCCGGCCGTTTCTGCGGGCCAATGATTTTCGAAAAAACAGAACCTTTATGGTGGTGTTTTTCATATTTCTGGTGGCCAATGTGGGGGGATCCCTGACACCCCTGGGAGATCCACCCCTGTTTTTGGGATTTCTCCACGGAGTCAGTTTTTTCTGGACCATGAACATTGCCCCCCATATGCTGCTGACCAGCGCAATTCTACTGGTGATCTATTTCTTCCTGGATTCCTGGAATTTCAAAAAAGAAGGGGCAATTGTGCCGGATGACGGGGAAAAAAAGCCGTTGCGCCTGGTGGGCACCTATAATTTTATTTTTCTGGGCGGTGTGATCGCTGCCGTGCTCATGAGCGGTGTCCTGAATCTTGGGGAGGTCAACACCTTCGGAGTGCACCGGGCCATCCAGGACTGGCTGCGGGACATCAGTCTCATTGTGCTGGGATGTCTGTCCCTGTGGGCCACGCCCTGGGCCTTGCGGGAGGAAAACGAATTTTCCTGGTTTCCCATCATCGAAGTGGCCTATCTGTTCATCGGAATTTTCATCACCATGATCCCCTGTCTCCTGCTGCTAAAAGCCGGACCTGACGGGTCTTTTGCCTTTCTCATTGCTGCGGTGAAAGAACCGTTCCACTATTTCTGGGTCACCGGGGTGCTGTCGGCATTTTTGGACAATGCCCCCACCTATCTGACCTTTTTCAACACCGCCCTGGGCAGTTTTTATGCAGGCATGCCGGAATCCGCTTCCGTGCCTTTGCTGATGACCGATAAGATGATATATCTCCAGGCCATTTCCACCGGGGCCGTTTTTTTCGGGGCCGTCAGTTATATCGGCAATGCCCCCAATTTCATGGTAAGGTCCATTGCCGCTGAATCAGGCACGGCCATGCCCAGTTTTTTCGGGTATATCCTCAAATATTCCCTGGTGTTTCTGATTCCTACCTTTGTGATTGTCACCGTGATTTTCTTTTAATATAATGTTTTTTTGACAAGGCGTTATTGAAAAGGGAGCAGCCATGTATTTTGACCTGAAGGGGGTGAATTCCGAACGGGTGAGCATCATTGATCTGGACAATTACGGCGCCATGACCTTTATCAATTTTTTAAAGACGGAAACAGAAAAAGTCCAAATCAGAAAACATATCCAGACCCGGGATATGAGCAAAGAAGAAACCGCTGACCTGTTTGACCGTTTTTCCTCCCGGATCAATGAAATTGCGGAAAAACGCATTGCCTATCTGGAAGAGGAACACCGGGATCTGCAGAAAATGGAAAAAGAGTTGAACCAGATCATCCAGGGCAGCATGATCCCCACCTTTATCATTGACAATGTGGTCCGGGCCTCCGGTGTGATCAAGCATATGAGAGATTTTGCCAGACAGCCTGAACGGGATTTGAAAAAAATCAATATCAACGACCCCATCACAGATGTGTTCAAGGTACTGGGCCATCAGCTCTCTGTCCATTCCATAGAAAAGACCCTGGAACTTTCTGACAACCTGCCGGAAATCAGGGCGGAACACAACCGCCTGGAGCAGGTGTTCATCAATTTGGTGACCAATGCCATCGATGCCATGGAAGAGAAAGCACTGCGGACAAATGATGCTGTGGAAAAAATGCTGACTATCAAAACATTTGCCCGGAATGGCTATGTGGTGGCAACCGTGTCCGATACCGGCGTGGGGATGAGCGAGACGGTGAAAGACAAGATTTTTGAGCCGTTTTTCACCACCAAGGTCTGGGACTTTTTGTCACCAAAAAACTGGTGGCAGAGCATAACGGCACCATTGACATTGAAACCAGTTTGGGGTATGGGTCTGTGTTTACCATGAAGCTGCCTGAAAAACCAGGGACCGCCCGGGATGTAAATGATAAAAAAGAGGTGTGATATGGGTAGAAAAGTGCTGGTGGTGGACGATGATCCGGATGTCAGATCATTTGTTGTCACGGTTCTGGAAGAAAACCAGTATACGCCTTTGGTGGCGTGTGACGGTGTGGAAGGCCTGGAAATGATCCAGAAGGAGATGCCGGACCTGGTGATACTGGATGTGCTCATGCCCCGGGGAAGCGGGATACGTCTGTACCGTCAACTGAAAACAGACGATGCCTTGAAAGCCATTCCAGTGATTATGTTTACCGGTATTGCCCTGCGCTCTTTTCTCAAGTCCCAGAAAGTGCTGGAAGAGTTTAAAGGAGAAGAAGTGCCGGAACCGGATATCTACCTGGAAAAACCGGTGGAGCCCCGGGAACTGGTGGATGCCATCAGAAAAAAAATCAGCTGATGCTGTAAAAAAGCAGGTGTTCGGCGCATGTGACAAAACAGGGACAGGAGATTTCATGAAGATCAAAAAATTGTTGTTTGTGACCAAATTTGAAAGCCTTTGCTATGATGCACTGCATTCTCTTCTGGACCTGAGAAAATCCGGCCTGGAACATGTGGTGTTTTTAAATGTGATTGAGCGCGAAAAAGTGGCAATGCGCCGGGGCAAAGGATATGTAAAAGAAGATGAGGTCCGGCTCAAGGAAATTGCCAATATACGGTTCATCGACTGGGCGGAAAACCTTTTTGAAATGGGCATGGAGGTGGGGGCCTATATTGAAGTGGCATCATTGATTCCCAAAATTCTCGAAGTGGTAGAAAAAGAAAAGCCCGATCTCATCGTCATCGGCCGGTCACAGAAAGGAAAGATTGAGCAGCTCTATTCCCGGTCTGATATTACCGAACTGACCCGCAGGTCCCCAGTGCCCATTCTGGTGTTCAAGCACATGACTGAAAACAAGCTGGTGCCGGCAAAAATTTTTGAAAGACCCCTGTTTGCCACTTCCTGGTCCAACAGCAGTGAAAAAGCCGTAAACTGCCTAAAGGAGCTGGGAAATGTCATCGGTGAAATACATCTCATGCATGTGGTGGATAAAAAAAAATTGAAAACCGCTGATAACCATGGGGTACAAGGGGTACGCAAAAAAGAAAGAAACAGGCTGGATGACCTGTGTGCGGAATTTGAAGAAAAAGGCATAACTGCCAGGCCCCATGTGTATGTGGGAGATCCGGAAACAGAAATATTGAAGGCAGCCCGGGAATACCAGGCATCCTTGATTATTCTGGGCTTCAGTGACCGTAACGCTCTGATGGAGCGCTGGATGGGTTCCATTTCCAGAAATATTGCGGATAAATCGCCGTATCCCTGCCTGCTGTTTCCGGTGAAAAAATAAAAGTCTTTGCAAGGCAAAAGTTTCAGTAAAGGATTTTTATGAAATTACTATTTATAGACAATGATGTCCGGTTAGGTTTTTGCTTATAATTGCATTCAATAACAGGGGGTATTTGAAAACCCTGGTGGCAGATAATGATTATAGATAAACAGGACAGTCAGAATAGTGGAATCCATCGAAATAGATGAGAATCAGGACACGCTGACGGCCATACGGCACTGCATACCGCTGCTGGAGCAAATTGTTGAACAGTCGGAACTTCTGGCAAAATTATCGGAGAATGACCGCGTTGCCTTGCTTTCTGCGGCAGGGAAAATTGCCCGGCCTGGTCCGCAAGAGATACAAAAGCGCAAGAAGGACAAAAAACAACGTAAGCGCAGGGCGATTGTTGAAAAGGAAAAGCGGGTGAGGGCTGCCACCGGTATCCGGAAGGCCAGGGAAGCCAAGGTATTTACCGCGCCGCTGAAGATTTCAGGGCCTGTTTCGGTGACGGAAAAGACCGGGCAGACGTTGAAATCTTTCCGAAACTGCTATGTATGCAAGGCAGCGTTTACAAAGGTCCATCACTTCTACGATACCATGTGCCCGGAATGTGCGGAGTTCAACTATCAAAAACGCTTTCAGACCGCGTCCCTGAAGGGTCAGGTGGCATTGATCACCGGGTCCCGCCTGAAAATCGGATATCAGGTTACCCTGATGATGCTCAGGGCCGGGGCAAAGGTGATTGCCACGACCCGGTTCCCCAAGGATTCCGCCCTCCGGTTTTCAAAGGAGAATGATTTTTCCGACTGGGGCCACAGGCTCCAGGTTTACGGTCTGGATCTGAGGCATACCCCGAGTGTGGAACTGTTCTGTGATTATATCAAGGATACGTATCAGCGGCTGGATATCCTGATCAATAATGCGGCCCAGACCGTCCGGCGGCCACCTG
>JAIVHE010000086.1 GCA_020201255.1 Desulfobacteraceae bacterium | reverse complement strand
TTCATGCATTCACCGCACCGCACGCAGGCAGCCAGAAAATCGGTTTCTTCCAGCGCACCGGGCGGCCGGATCAGGCCGTGGTAAGGCATTTTTGACAGGGCATCCGTGCGGGTGAGAACGGGCAGGCTCACGCCCAGCAAAGCGGCTGCCAGCACCTGGCGCCGCCCGATATCCGGCACTGTCTTCTGTTTTGAGCCGGTAAAACCGAAACTGGTGATACCCCGTGGGCAGAATGCCAGACAGTCCATGCACAGACTGCACTCTTCGGTCATGATGTGCCTGTTGTCATTCACCGCACCGCACGCAGGCAGCCAGAAAATCGGTTTCTTCCAGCGCACCGGGCGGCCGGATCAGGCCGTGGTAAGGCATTTTTGACAGGGCATCCGTGCGGGTCAAAACGGGCAGGCTCACGCCCAGCAAAGCGGCTGCCAGCACCTGGCGCCGCCCGATATCCGGCACTGTCTTCTGTTTTGAGCCGGTAAAACCAAAACTGGTGATGCCCCGTGGGCAGAATGCCAGACAGTCCATGCACAGACTGCACTCTTCGGTCATGATGTGCCTGTTGTCATTCACCGCATCCATGGGACAGTGTGTACGGCACATTTCACAATCTTTGCAGGCGCGCACCGGGACCCGACGGAAGGGGGTTATTTTGGATACCAGGGCCAGCATGCCTCCCAGAGGACACAGATTGGTACACCAGAACCGCCGGCCGGCCAGCTCCAGCGCAAAAATTATCACCAGCAGAAAAAAAGAAAAAACCGACAAAAAGAAAAAACTCTGCTTATAGGGCAGAAGCACCGCCTTGAACAGATCATACACCGGCTCGGTCAGGCTGGACACCGATGCGGGCATGTTCAGGTACACCCAGTCAAACCCGCCGGTTACCAGAAAATGAAACAAGGGATCTATGCTGAAGGTCATGCCCCGCACCAGCAGGGAAATGGGATCAAAAAATCCCACCAGCTGTACCGTGAAAACAGCCGATACCAGCAGGACAATCAAAATTACATATTTGAGATAGCGCAGCTGTACCCGGCTGTTTTTCACCGGTTTGACAAAGCGGCCGGACAGATCGATCAGGGTGCCCAAAGGACAGACCCAGCCGCAGAATACCCGGCCCAGCAAAAGGGTCAAACCGATCACCACAAGGCTGGGCCACAAAAGGCTGATAATGGACCGTGTGGCCAGCGTGACGGTCGCTCCCACAAGGGGATCCAGGCGGAACCATATATTCACGGCCCAGGGGATGGTGTCGGAACCCGTGTAATCGGTGATTCTGAAAAGCCAGAGAAACAGGCCCAGGCAAATCAGCTGTACCCCTGTTCTGGCCTGCTTCAAGTGCGGCTTTATTCCCTGTGATCCGGTTTTTTTCCGAAACAGCGATGCTCCCGTTTTTTTTGCATCACCATCCCGGGAAAGATCTTCACCTTCAGAAGAAGAACCCATCAGGTGTCAAACACCTGGATATTGCATTGGGACAGATCCATCTGGCCCAGGCCCCGCTCAAATCCCTCCACCGTTGATCCGACATCTTCGGGGGAAAGGTTGAACAAGGTGGTGGCATAGGCATCCACCGCCACCGGATCTGTACCTGCAATAAGGGTATCCATGATCTTCACATCGGAAAGACTGCCTCCGGAAGGCCCGTTGCGCAGCAGAATCCGGGTGGCATCCACCAGGGTGAAATCCGGCTGGATCACCAGGTTCAGGTCTGCAATCCTGGGAGCCAGGTCCATGTGAAGCCGGCCCCGCGGTCCACCGATGACGCCCATGGCATTTTTCAACCCAATGGTCAGGCCGGAAGATCCGTGGTGTTTGGCCACCGGCACATTGATATAGCAGTCTGCTTCCAGTGCATCCCGGTAAAAGGGCCATTCCGTCAAAGACCGCCCGTTTTTGATTTTTACCGGCACAAATTTGCGGTCATCAATGTATTCGCACACCACCCGGCGGTCATCCATGGCATCCAAAGCCGGTTTGATCCCGCTGTTCTGGTAGCAGCGCCGCTCCTCATTGCAGGTTCTGTCAAATACCTGCACCTTTGCCGCACCTGCCTCCAAAACCTGTGCGGCCAGGGCTGTCACCACCTCCGGATGGGTGTTGGCCCCCTGGTCCACATTCCGGTCCCACCCGATATTGGGTTTGACCACCACTGTATCCCCTTTGTTGACAAACCGGGCCATCCCGCCCATGGCATCCACCATCTGCCGGACCATGGCGGCAATATCCTTTCCTTTGGCCACGAAAATATCCGGACGTGCGGATGCCGCTCCCAGTGCCTTCGGTCCTATATCAAATACCGGCGGCACCATGAGCATGCCTGCCGACCAAAGGGTTACCTGTTGTAAAAATTTTCTCCTGTTCATTGCTGTACCTCCTTTTACACCGCCTTGAACCAAATTTTTGCGAAACCGGCCCTTTTTGTCAAGTCCTGGATAGATTTTTTCAATCTGAACAGTTGCCGGCAGGGACTCCCCGTGTGCCGCATTTTCAAGCCCCCGGCGGTGCCCTGCAGCCAAACTGTCAGAGCCGGCGGATCTCGGGCCGGATGCAAGTCACCACCGGGGGCGGACATGGCTCCACACCCTTATCCTTGCCAATCCGATATGAATAAAGTATACATTTATTCCATGACAGGCACAAAAAAACGCATATCCATAAAAATTCCCATTTTTGTAAAAATATTTGTTTTTTTCTTTATCCTGCTTTTGATCACAACAATCCCTTTGTTTTTTCTGGCAACACAGGCGTTAAAAGACTTTTCTGCTTTTTCCGATGTGACACATACCCGGCAAACCCGGGAAATGGCAGACAACTATCTTTCTGCCATGGCACTGGAAAAAGCAGAAAAATTTGACCACATTTTTTCCAGCATCCGGGCATCTGCTGCATTTGTGGCTCTGAAAGCACAAGAAGCATACAGGCATATGGATGCGGGCGCATCTTTGTGCACTGCACCTGCCTCCATGATCGTAAATCCTGAAAACAATATCTTCTATTCTCCTGCATCAGAACCGCTTATTACGGCATTCTGGGCAGACACGGCCATTTCTCCGCAGATCTTTGCAGAAATTTGTGCGCTTTCCCGCCTGGACCCTTTTATAACTCTTGCAAAAAAGATGTCCGACAGAAGTCTTGCCGCCCACATCATAACCACCACAGGTATTGGGAAATATTATACCAATAATCCCCACGCACGCCAGCGCTGCTTTGAACTGCCGTCCCCGGAGGCATTTGATCTTCGCAATGGCGAACCTGTGACCACATTCACCCATCAGGCAGTACCGGATTACCAGCCCCGCTGGACACGCATGTACAAGGATGACGTCATAGACGGCATGATGCTGACCGCCACAGCACCGGTAGTGGATACCCGGGGCCGGTTCAGGGGTATTGCCGGCATTGATGTCCCACTGGACAACATCACCCGCGATCTGATGGAAAATGATACCAGTGAAGCTCCGATAGATCCCCATACAACCTGCTGTTTCTCATTTTTCATGGCCCCGGCCGGGGAGTTGATCTCTTTTCCATTTTCCCTGCTTTCCTTGTTTGGACTGGATGTAGATACCAGCAAATTCACATACTCCAAAGATATCCTTTCCCTGAAACTGACCGATTCCAGCATACCCGGCGTACAAAAGGCTGCCGCCCTGATTTCAGACAATCTTGAAAATTTGTTTACCCTGGACATAAATGACCAAAAATATATGCTGGCTTCCCGACGTCTCAATCAAACCGACTGGTATGTCGTGCTGGTGCACAGCGAAAAACAGTTGCTGGCTTCCCTGCGCCAGAACCGGCAGGCCATGGCTGAAACCCGTTCGAAACTGTTGCATGATTTTGTATTGTATGCCGCTGTCATCCTTGTTGCAGCATTGGGATGCATCTTTGGAGCTGTCAGACTCTTTATTCTTCCCATCCGGCAGATGACGAAACTGACCCAAAAAGTATCGCAAAAAGACTACTCAGGCACAGTACCTGCCAACCGGATGGATGAAATCGGAGAATTATCCCGGTCCTTCAACCAGATGATCCACCAGCTCGTTCACTCCCAAAAAAAGGAAAAAGCATATACCGCATCACTTGCCCGGCGCACCGACCAGCTCAAACAGCTCAATGAACACCTGGTATATTGCGAAGAGATCCAGCGTAAAACCATTGCTTCAGATCTTCATGACAGCCTCGCCCAGACCCT
>JAIVHE010000085.1 GCA_020201255.1 Desulfobacteraceae bacterium | reverse complement strand
AAATGGTATGATGACTGCCGGAAAAAGGTATCATCTTTTTGTATAAATATGACACTAATTATGTAAGGAGGTTCTATGACAACATTGGTATTTGGTCACAAAAATCCAGATACGGACTCTGTGGTTGCAGCCATTGCACTGGCAGATCTGAAGAAAAAACTTGGCGAAGACATTGCCCCGGCAGCCCAGGGTGAACTCAATCCTGAATCCAAATTTGTGCTGGACAAATTCGGCGTGGCCGCCCCTGCAGTGGTAACCGCCTATGCCGGCAAAGATGTGTACCTGGTGGATCATTCTGACCTGGCCCAGAGCCCTGATGACCTGGCAAAGGCCAATATTCTGGGAATTGTGGACCACCACAAATTAGGGGATGTGACCACGGGCCAGCCCCTGGAATGCTGGATATGGCCTGTCGGCTGTACCTGCACCGTTGTTTCGCGCATGTACAAATACCTGGGCGTGGACATTCCCAAAGAGATCGCCGGTATCATGCTCTGTGCCATTCTTTCCGACACCGTTATTTTCAAATCCGCCACCTGCACTGATGAAGACAAGGCGGTCTGTGCCGAACTGGCTGCGCTTTGTGGCGAAACCGACCTGGAAGCTCTTGGTATTGAGATGTTCAAGGTCAAATCAGCTGTGGAAGGCACTCCGATCCGTGAGCTGGTTTTCAGAGATTATAAAGATTTTAACATGAGCGGTAAAGGCGTAGGCGTAGGCCAGCTGGAACTGGTGGATCTATCCATTGTAGACGGTATCAAGGCGGATCTGGAAAAGGACATCCAGGATCTCAAGGCGGAAAAAGGACACCACACCGTACTGCTTATGCTCACCGACATCATGAAGGAAGGCACCGAACTGCTGGTGGCATCTGACGATGAGTCTGTCGTGGAAAAAGCATTTGGTGTTGCACCGGCCGCTGGGAAAGCCTGGCTTCCCGGTATCATGAGCCGTAAAAAACAGATCGTTCCGGATCTGGAAAAAGCATTCAGCTAGAGTATCCATGCATGACACTGCGGTCATGATCTACATTATATCGATCTGGCCGACAGCGTAAAAAAACAAAAAAGGGACCGGTTTTCATAAATGACCGGCCCCTTTTTTTATGCAATATTTTGTTCGTGGACTGTTCAGACGGTTTCAGGACAATTGTTGAATATAGCATTGATTTTTTTCGACAGCATGGCCACATCAAAGGGTTTGAAAATAAAATTGTTACATCCTTTTTTGATCATTGTTTTTATCTCGATTTCCTTTTTATGGCCTGATGAAACCAGTACCCTGACATCGGACTGAATACGCCGGATAGCATCAAAGGTTTCCAGTCCGCTCATTTCCGGCATGACCATATCCAGAATCACCAGATCAATTTTTTTGCCGTCTGCATGCATGATTTTAACCGCCTCACTGCCGCTGAAGGCGATTTTGACATGATAGCCCAGCGACCTAAGCATTTCCGAGCAGACCTCAATCACCCCTTTTTCATCATCCACCAGCAGAATGGTGCCCTTTCCATTGATAATCTTTTCTGTACTAGCCAACGGTTTTTTCGCTGCCACACTGGCTTTTTTAGCCGGCAGAAAAAACATGAATGTGCTTCCCTGTCCAGGCTTGCTTTCGACCCTGAACATCCCCTTATGGCGTTTGATGATGCCATAGGCCATGGCAAGTCCCAGTCCTGTACCCTGGCCCCTTTCCTTGGTGGTGAAGAATGGATCAAAAATCCTTGTCATGGTTTCCTGATCCATTCCAATGCCCGTATCCTGCACCGTAATTTTAACAAAAGCCCCGCCATGTTCAAACCCGAATGCATCCTTTTGTTCCGGTTCAATCCACACATTTTGTGACCTGATGATGATTTTCCCACCCTGGGGCATGGCCTGCCAGGCATTGACAAACAGGTTCATGAGTACCTGCTTGATCTGGCCTTCATCCACCAGCGTGCCCCACAGCTTTTTTTCCAGCATTGGTTCTATGATAATATCTTTTTTGGTTCTGCCGAACATTTTTGCAGACATTTTCAACAGAAAATTAAGATTGATCAAACAGGGTTCATGGCTGTTCTTCTGGGCAAATCCCAGCAGCTGCCTGGACATTTCAGCCCCGGAAGACACATATTCATCAATATTTGCAAGGCGCTTGAATTCGATACTCTGACAGTCAAATCCGGTTTTCACCAAAGAAGCATATCCCTGGATACCCATGAGAATATTATTGAAATCATGGGCAATGCCCCCGGCGAGCGTACCAATGGCCTCCATTTTCTGGGCCTGACGAAGCTGGGCCTCCAGGTTGACCCGTTCACTTACATCACGGGCCACACAATACATACCTTTGATTTCTTTTCGCTTCCCCCCTTCCGGCAGGTGCATTGGGGATGCCTTCAGTTCCATAAAAGCACAGGCCGCAAAAATATCCTGGCAGGCTTGTGTATGGCCTGCCTTTTGAAACCGAAAATTTATCTGCACATCACAGGATGTACCGTTCTGATACCTGTCCGGCCGGATAAGCTGTCTGGCCTTTTCCTGGTCCCGGGGATGAACAAACGATTCAAACGGGCTGCCCAAAAGCATCTCTCTGGACAAGCCCAGCAATTTTTCAAACTGATCATTTACAAAGGTAAAACACCCGGTTTCATCAAGGGTGAAAATCAGGTCAGGCGAGTTGTTGACCATGTTTTCATATTGTTTTTCCGAGGCTTCAAGCCGGGCAAAAACCGCTTTTTTATCGGCAATAAGCCTTCTCTGGGAAAGGCCGTTTGTAACGGTCTTAATCAGGTCAGCATGTTCAAATGGTTTTTTCAGATAATCCCAGGCGCCTTTTTTCAAAGCTCTGACAGCAGATTCCACAGAGGCAAAACCGGTCATCATGACAATCACCACCTCATCATCCATTGCCAGAATCTGCTCCATCACCTGGTATCCATCCATATCAGGCATGCTGATGTCCACCAGTACCAGATCAAATCGATGCCGTTGAAACATGGCAACCGCTTCAGCTCCGTTATGGGCACCCACAACATCTAGACCTTCCCGGTGCAAACATCGGGAAACAGTTTCCACAATCCGCGTTTCATCGTCCACCACAAGTATCTGTTCAAGGCTCATAATTATCCGCTACCCATTTTATAGCTGTATTTACACTTCCAAGTCCAAGGGTCTCAGGACTCCCTGGTTTTTTCATAACAGATCAATCCGCATTGCAGACAGCGTTTGGCCTCGTCCCGGGCATTTTTTTCCGAAAAACCGGTGGAGGCTGCATCAGCCGTCCCCTGTTTTCCCAAGGGTTCACCTGTCCGGGCAGTTTTGCGCACATCCATGTCAAAGACATGCTGCGGGGTTGTTTTCACCTGAACCAGTGTGCTGACATCCTGGAGCCTGGTTTGGGGGGTGACCATTTTGGCCGGGTCCTGGAAGGGCAGGCCGTACATGAGATTGTGCATGGCAGCGGCCGCTTTTCTGCCGCCGTTAATAGCTGACACCGCAGCCGGGTATTCAGAAATAATATCCTGGTCAGACAACAGGCCTTTTTGGGAATGGATATCCGGCTTTTTGGGTAGCTCCACCCCTTCCCAGGCCAGGGAGGTATCAGCAGCAGTTGTCTGATCTGCCGCATCCGGATCTTCCATGTGGGTTTTTGAAGACAAGGAGGGGACAAACACCAGCTCCGGGAACCTTCCTGCCCCGATGATCAGGGTATCTGCCGCAATATGCAAGCGCTCTCCCGAAACAAGGTCTGTGGCTTCAACTGCCACAAGGGTGTCATTTTCTCCCATCACCTTTGTGATACCGGCATTGCAGATAAGGGTGACGGCATCTTTTTCAGCAGGCTCCAGGGCCGAAAGATCAACATCAGGATCATTTTCCGGGCTTCTGGACACGATGGTGATCTTTTTCACCCCTTTTGCTACCAGGGTTTGTACCGCATCGGCCAGGTATCTGCCACCGCCTGCGATCACAGCCTGTGTGCCGCAGTCTACGTGGATGGAGCTGTCACGGCTGCTGCGTACAAGATCAATGAGCAGGTGGGTTCCCGGAAAAACCGGAACCGGCCGGTCTGCCTGGTTTCTTGCCATGCGCGAATCCCATCCGCCGGTGGCGGCAAACACCGCATCAAATCCCTGGCCCAACAGACCGGCAATGGTGGTGTCAATCCCCACGCACATGTTGGTTTTCACCGTCACCCCCAGATCCTTTATGCCCGAGATATCCCAGTCCAGTATATCCATGGACA
>JAIVHE010000084.1 GCA_020201255.1 Desulfobacteraceae bacterium | reverse complement strand
TTCCAGTATCTGAGGGTCATGGACAATATCCTTTACATGCCGGCCGATGGCCGAGCTTCTGGCGGAACCGATCATTTTCAAAAAAGCCGGGTTTGCCAGGACAATGTACTTCTGGTGATCCGTAGTCAACACCCCTTCTCTCAAGGTATTGACCATGACCCGCATGCGCGATTTTTCACTGGATATATCCTGCAGTGTCCGGATAAATTCAATGGCTTTGGATATCACCAGCCGCAGTTCCTGGGGCGAAAAAGGTTTGGATAAAAAATCAAACGCCCCCTTTTTCATGGTTTCAATGGAATGCTCCAACGTGGCATATCCGGTGATGACAATGATCACCGTATCCGGATGCCGGGCCTTGATTTCGGTGAGCACATCCATGCCGGACATGCCCGGCATCATCAGATCCAGCAGCACGATATCAAAATGGGCATCATCAATCATCTTGAGCCCATTGATGCCGTTATCTGCCACAGCCACATCACAGCCTTCCTGGGAAAGCAGACGCTGGCAAACTTTCTGTATCCGTTCTTCATCATCAACCACCAGCACCCGTGGGCGGAAAACCACCTCTTTCACGGTCTGCTGCAACGCATATTCACTGGCAGAAACTGTTTTTTCATTGTTTTCCATCTCAGACATATCGGCATTCTTCCTGCATTAGCTATATTATGTGCATTATGTTATGTGCATTATGTTACAACCCCTTTAGGGGATGTTGTTTTTTATTCAATCTCCTGGGGATTACAAAAATGGGGTCCGTTTTCTGCGGGCACGTATAAGGGAAATTCAATGATAAATGTGGTTCCCTTGGACCCGGTTTTCTTGACCGAGATGCTGCCCCCGTGCTCTTCAATAATCCCGTACACAATACTCAACCCCAGACCCGTGCTTTTTCCCACCTCCTTGGTGGTAAAAAAAGGGTCGAAAATTTTTGACAGGTTTTCCCTGGGAATCCCCTCTCCGGTATCTTTGATTTCCAGGAATACTTTTTTATGGGGTTTGTCCTTATAGGTGTGCAGGGTAATTTTGCCGTTACCCTGCATGGCATCCGCCGCATTGATGACCAGATTGATGATCACCTGGTTCAGCTTGCTGGTATCGGCATTGATGAGCATCATTTCTCCGGACAGGTACCGCCGAACCTGGATGTTGCGAAATTTTTTCTGGTCACGGATCAGTTTGAGGCTCTGTTCCACAATTTCATTGATCTGGACAATGCGCTTGTTGGAATCGGTACTTCTGCTGTAAACCAGAAGGCTTTTGACAATATTTTTGCACCGGTTGGCATCTTCCACGATATAGTTCAAATCATCTTTGGCATTTTCATCCAGATCAGACCGCTCCAGCAGGAGGCTGGCATAAAACAATACCCCGGTCAACGGGTTGTTTATTTCATGGGCCACCCCGGCAGCCAGCTGTCCCAGGGATGCCATTTTTTCAGACTGGGCCAGCTGCTTCTGGGTCAGCTTCAATTCCTTTTCCACCTTGATTTTGTCTTTGAGATCATTATAAATGGCCATGGTGGCCGATTCATTGCCATGCTCATCATAGATAATGGCAGCCGACATCTCCACATTGATCTCTTCTCCCTTTGCATTGACAATGGTGGTCCTGGGAATGATCAGTTTGCCTTTGCCGCCGATTTTTTCATCCCGCAGCATTTTCATGATTTCCTTTGCCTTTCCCGGGGGATACAGCTGCTCCGTATGGGTGATGGTACCTTCCCCCCCGTTATAGGTCCCGAACAATTCCTTGGCAACCGAATTCATCAATTCAATTTTGCCGGATCTGTCCGCCGCCACAATGGCACTGGCAGAGGCATAGATCACCCGGGTAATAAATTCCTTGACCCCTATGAGCTGATTTTCCAGGGACTTGGTACGGGTGATATCCCTGATACTGGAAAGCACGAACCCCACCTCCCCTTTATCGTCAAAAATCGGAGAAAACACCCGTTCTTCCCATTTGTACTGGCGCTTGAGGGTGTAGGTATGAACTTCTTTGTTTTTTACCACCCGGGAGATGGGACAATCATCAGAATTGCAGGGCGTATCCCTGTACAAAAAGGAGTGAAAACATTTTTTACCGATGATGTCTTCAGGAGACAGGTTGTATATATCATAAAATTTGGTATTGGCCCCTACCACGGTTTTTTCCGGCGTGACAACGACAGAAGGATAAGACAGAGAATCAAAAATACGCATCCGCCAGAACACTTCGTCAGGGGTGATATTTACGGCAGGGTTGAAATCTGCGTCACGGGTCATGGGGCTTCAAATCCTTTGGCAAGGGCGTTCTGTGCAGCCTTCCCCTGCCCGTAAGGCACCGCAAGGCTGATGCTGGCGCCGGTGCAGCCGGCCACAAGGACCGGCACATGATCTTGTTTCAGGCAGTCCATGGCGGTCCCCAAAATTTTATACCGGTCTCCGAAATGGGGGCCGTGAAAACTGATCAAATCAACAGTCATCAAAGGGGTGCCGTCAAAAAACAGATCCTGATTTCCAGGCGCCATTTCCATCCTGTCGGATATAATTTGCGTCGGGCCGGTCTCACCAGCAGCGCTGCCGGGATCCATATCCGGGATAGCGGCACCGGGATCAGTCACCACAAACAGCTCATACCCCTGTTCCGGTCCGGGCATGGCCGATACAAGATGAAATTTTTTGTCCGAACCGCCCATACGACACATCTGCTCTCCTGCATCCGCTACTGCACTTCGGGTACAGGTTACCTGGTGCAGGTCCAGACCGGCCCGCACCTGGATGCCATAGGTCTTGATTTTTTCTTCCACATAAAAGGCACGGGTTTCCGGATATTTTTGCAGAAACCGGGTGATATCTTCCTCAATCTCCTGGCAGTAGGGGGTATGGGATGGCGGCAGGTCAAAAACGGATTCAACAAGGGAAATGACCGCATCCTGGTCTTTGGTTTCAATCACCACACACACCACGGCATGGGATGAGACAAGATGGAAAAACCGTATTCCGGCCCGGCCCAGCAGCTGCATCAACACCCCCGGAACCTGGATGTTGCCATGGTGGGGATAGATTGACACCATGCATACGTCGGGCAGATCTGCCGGACACCCCAGGATCTGTGCCGCATGGTCTTTGTGTTTTGCTTCCAGGCAGCAGGAAAAAAGAAAGGCGGTGCCGCAATGATGCAGTCCCGCACAGACCATGTTGATCCGGTGACAAGAGAGTGTCTCATAAACAGGGACAGACGGTTGTCCCGGTATCATGGCCTGGTCCAGCTGGAGCATTTTTCTGCCCAGACGGATGCCGTTGATGGATATCTGCTTCATGGTCAGGCACACCACATTGTAAAAAAATAGATGCCATGGCGGGAAAACCGTTTGGTCATCCCGCCATGGCCAATGCTATCGTAGTAACATTCATAGCTGTTAGCTGTTAGCTGTTAGCTGTTAGCTGTTAGCTTTTAGCTGTTAGCTGTTAGCTGTTAGCTGAGTACTGACGGCTGATGGCTGATGGCTTTCATATAATGAACAGAACATGCAGCCTAGCTGCAATGATCGTTCACGATCTCCATCAGTTCATCCAGGTCGATGGGTTTGGGAATATAATCGTCTGCAAGGGTGGTTTTGCCGTCATGGTGGGTATAGCTGGTGGTTTTCACCGAATCAGCCACTGCTGTGAGCAATACCACGGCAATATCCTTGAGATTGGGATCATTTTTGATTTCCTCACACACATCCCAGCCGTTTTTGCGGGGCATCATGACATCCAGAATCACCAGGGCCGGTTTTTCTTCTTTGATACGATCCATTGCTTCCACACCATCATAGGCTTTGGCTACCCGGAAATTCTTGGTTTCCAGCTTCATGGAAACAGCCTCCACCAGATCCGGATCATCATCTACAACCAGAATGAGTTTTTGTTCGCTCATGTTACGATCTCCTTATAAGTTTTGTCCTGACAAGACCTGCTTTTCATCTGTCTGTAAGGGGTTTCTATACCTTCGGCCTGGGATACAGACCCGCCTGCTCCACAATCTGCGCCACTTTTTCTTCCCATTCAATGGCCATGATATGAAACCCGTGAACCCCTTTGATCTGTTTAATGCGCTCAATGGATTCAATGGCCATTTTAATCCCTTCTTCGGGCTGCTGTTCTTTTGATACACCCTCCAGCCGCTTGATAACCGCATCAGGAATATCCATTCCCGGCACCTTGTTTTTCATATACCGGGCCATGCCAACCGATTTCATGGGGGT
>JAIVHE010000083.1 GCA_020201255.1 Desulfobacteraceae bacterium | reverse complement strand
AGCATGGATGAGCGCATCAGCAGCAGATACGAGCCCAGATTAATGATAAACAGGGTCAACAGAGGCAGCATCAGGTGATGAAGGACGTCCATAATCTTAACAAATATGGAAGCGTTTCCCACCCAGAGTTGTGGAGACAGGACCCCACCCAGGGGAAACAACCCCAGCTTGAATCCCAGAATCCACAGTAAAAGCAAAGCAAACCAGGGTATAAACAGGGTATAACACACAAGGGCGGAAATGGACATTACATTGTCCAGTCGCGATCCTTTATTCCAGGCGGCAATTTTACCCAGAAAAATCCCCACAAATGCCGCCAGGACCGTGGATGTGGTAAACAACAGAATGGTCCATTTGAGCTTGTCCACGATAATATGGGAAACCGGTTCCCCGTAATGGAAGGAAAACCCGAAATTACCGGTTACAAAATTTTTCACATAAATAAGATATTGCTCCCACAAAGGCCCGGCCAGGCCCATCTGCTCAATGAGGTGGGCCATGTCTTCCGGGGTGAGCATGGGATCCACCATCTTGGATACGGGATCTCCCGGCGATAACCTGAATAAAAAGAAAAGCACGGTCAGGATAATAAAAAAGATAACGGCAACTTCCACCAGTTTTATCAGAATATAGCTGGGTTTTCTCATTTTATCCCACAGATTTCCCGTATCTATTGTACCGGTTTGACCATGCACAGAGACCAGATACTGCCGATGCCGTCCACTTTTTGCACCCATCCGCCAAAGCGTTTGTTCACCGTGGCCTCAATGATATGGGGATTATACAACGGATAATAGGGCACATCTTCTAAAATCATTTCCTGCATGGTCCAGATCATCTGCTTTCGCTTTTCCACATCCACCATCAGCCGCTGCTCTTGAGCCAGTGTGTCAAATGCATCATTTCTGTATCCGCCCATATTCCAGCCCCTGGGATGGTCATTTTCCGAGGAGAAAAATGCCCCCAGATAATCCGGATCCAGATCCAGCTTGCCGTATCCCAGAACAAAGGCATCAAAATCGTGTTTTCCTTTCACCGTTTCCAGAAGGGAATTAAAAGACATGGGCCGGGCAAATGCCGGAAGCCCCAGCTGCCTGAGCCATTCCTGGATCATGGTGCCGGCGAAGGCCCGCTTGGGATCATAATCCGCTGGCGGCGTCAGAATAACAAATTTTGCCATTTCTTCTCCGGAGGGCAGCATAATATCCGAGGGTTTGGCCAGGGTACCATCGGCATTTACCGGCGGCACTTTCCAGGAATAACCGGCATCTGCAAGCATTTTCCAGGCTGCCTTTATCCGCTGTTCCTGGTTAAGGCCGTCACCGTATTTTCTGACATCGGGATTATGCCAGAAATGGTTCCCCGACGGGACAATCGAATGCATGGGGTTGCCATGATCCTGGAGAATCCGGTTCAAAATGAATTGTTTGTCCACAACGGTAGCCACAGCCTGGCGAAGCACCTTGTCATCAAAAGGAGGTCTGCGCAGATTGAACCCCAGGTAGTACAAGGCACTTTTTTTGTTAAAATGCAGGTCAATGTCGGGGTTTTCTTCCAGATCCTTGATATATCCGGGCTGTACATCCCACCAGTAATAATCGATATCCCCTTTTTTCAAAGCCAGGATTGCCACATCAGAGGTCCCGTATATGTTAAACAAAAGATTGTCCACATAAGGCCCAAGATCAAGGCCGGCTATGGTCTTGCCCTGCCCGAAAAAATAGGGGTTTTTTGTCATGTGCAGATAGGCGCCTTTCTGGTATTCATGCAGTATGAAAGGACCAGTTCCCAAAGGCTTTTCCACCTGATAATCCTGCAGGGCCCGCAGGGGCTTTTCCGTTGCCAGGGCATCTTTGGCCACCTGTTCCCACTCTTTTTTTGATACCATGGGGGCGGTCATGATCCGGGACATAAAAATAGCGGAAGGTTCTTTTAAATAAAACACCACGGTATGGGCATCAGGGGCTTCCACTTTTTCAATGAGCTTCCATTTGCTGTAGTACCGGGGAATTTTGAAATCAAAAAACAGCTGCTTGGTAAACAGCACATCTTCACTTGTAAAGTCTGACCCGTCAGACCATTTGGCATCCCGCAGTTTGATCGTATAGGTCAGCTCTTTTTCATCAAATACTGCATCTTCTTTTGCCAGCCAGGGAATAATTTCCAAGGTCTTTGGATGGCGGTGAAACAAGGGTTGATAAATCTGAGAGAGGATGTTGCGGGAGTTGCCGTCGGTCGCAAGCCAGATGTTCAGGGACCTGGGTTCTTCCGGCAGCCCGATTTTTAAAAACACACTGTCTTCTGATTTCTGGCATGACAACAAACCTGCTGCTGTCACCATCAAAAAAACGGCCGGCAGCAGCAGATTGCTTATCGCTTTAGACCACCTGCTGGATCGGTTCTTTTTTGTTTTCCGGATTTGCCGCACTGATTTTCTCCTCTATAAAGTTCACCACTCGTTTTTCAAGTTTCTGGCTGTTGAACTGGTTGATCCGCGGGATTCCGCCGGGGCTGACGCAATTGACTTCCACCAGTTTGTCTCCTATGATATCAATCCCCACAAAGTACAGGCCGTCTTGCCGCAATTTGGGTGTAATGCGCCGGCAGATAGCTTTTTGGGCCGGTGTAATCTCGTGCCGGAAAGCCAGGGCACCGGCATGGACATTGGTGCGAAAATCTCCTGACACGGATCTGCGGCCCATGGCACCCAGAATTTCGCCATCCAGCAAAAGAATGCGCACATCCCCTTCTTGTCTGACCTGTTGCAAATATTCCTGCACCATGATGGGCCGACGCTCGGGATAGGGTTTGCCCGCTTTGACATAATAATTGATCAAAGAATTGAGATTTTCCTGGTCCTGGTTGCTGACCTTGATCACCCCGTGGCCCCCATGGCCGTGCAGGGGTTTGATGACCATGGCACCGCCGAAATCATCGATGATTTTCTTCAGACGGTAGGGATCCCTGGACACATGGGTTTCAGGGATGATGTCCGGAAAATTGAGAATATAGGCTTTGCTGCTGCCGTTGAGCTGGCCTAAGGTACTGTTTACCAGAAACACCTGATCACTGACAGGACCCAAAAATTCCAGCACTTCATAATTAATGGGCGGGTTTTTTCTCAAAAACAACACATCCAGATCTGTCACCGTTTCAAATATCAATTCTTCTTTGTCCAGGCATTGCAACAAATCGGACCAGTACGCCTGAATGGAATCATTTTTCGCCACCGAAATACGGCGCATTCTTGCCACCACTTCATTTTTACGGACATATATATCATGGGGTTCGAGGAAAAACACCTCATGTTCCCGCAGATTGCACTCATACATGATATGGGCAGTTGTATCCCAGACCGGATCGATCTGCCGTAAATCATCCATTAAAAAGGCAATTTCCATGATGCGCTGTCCAAGACCTCCGTGTGTCTGTCTGTACGGGCTAAAAATTTTTTTCACATCTGACACTTGTAAGATAAGTCGGTTCAATTGTCAAACCCTTACCCGAATTTAATGAAAAACAAGACAAAAACTTTTTATTTGTGTATCTTTAAGGTTTCGACAGTATATACGACCAACAAAACACTTGGAAAATAATTTTGGAGGATAATTATGAGAGACACCCTTTTTATACAATTTTACAATAAGACACACAGCGGCTGGTTCGACCTGTGCAACGGATTTTCAGATACCTGGGACCTGTGCCGCAGCAAAGGGGAGTTTCTGTGGATACCCCTTGATATGGATACAGACCAGTGGTACGACGAAAACGCCTACACCCGGATTCCGCTGCCCATCCAGAAAGGCACCGTATATGTCAGTGCCAGTTACGTAAACCAGTTGTTCCAGGCTTTTTTGTGGGCCAACCAGTATCCGGACATCACCTTTGTTGTGGGAGGACCTGTGGCATCGGAACGGTATTGTGCAGAACCGGGCTGGCATTCGGTGCATTTCAAGGTGGAACACCCCCTGCCGGCCAACCTGGTGTTAACGGGCCAAAGTGTTGAATCCCTGTTCGGGGTACCTGAATTTTCCGGCAGGTGGCATTTGGAAGTACCTGCCGATATCCCGGCAAACAGCCGGATCTATTTTTCCTATACCCTTGAAAACCAGTGCTATTGGAAAAAATGTCCCTTTTGTTCCATTGCCCAGCACTCTTCGGACCATTTCAGAAAACGCAAGGTTCTGGACCTGGCCTTTACAGACCTGGAATACACCGGTCACAAGATTGTCCGGCTCAACAC
>JAIVHE010000082.1 GCA_020201255.1 Desulfobacteraceae bacterium | reverse complement strand
GAGCAAAGAATTCTTCAAGGCCTTCCCGGTTGCCAAAGGGCTGACCAAAAAAATGCTGGAATACCCGACCTCCTCCCTGGATGGTTTTAACGGTCTGGATATTTACCACTGCGGGTTTTGCTTTTCGGGCAAGATCTTGAAAATCGGCAGGTATCATCTGGGTGGTTTTTGCTGCCAACACCGGCAGTGCGGTTACCAGAAGATAGATAATCAACATCGGTAAAAGAATTTTCATATGGTTGATCTGTTTCATGGATAATCCTCCTTGTCAGGGTTTGTAAATTGTACCTGAAATTTGTGCAATTCATTTTGTTCAACCTGTCAATCGCTATTATAATACATGCGCATGACCTTTACATGACCTGAAAATTACAATTTGGCAATGTTAGGGTAAAGATGGCTCCTCTGCCGGGTTTGCTTTCCACCTGGACATCTCCGCCATGGGCTTGTGCAATAGTTTTGGCTAGCGGAAGCCCCAGTCCGGTGCCAGGACTGTTTCTGGAAGATTCCGTGCGGAAAAACCGTTCAAAAATACGTTCCTGGAAATCCGGATGGATTCCCGGTCCTGAATCAATCACCTGAATCTCCAGGATGTCACCGGATTTTTTTCGGGCCTGCACCATCACCCGGCCACCGCTGCCGGTATATTTGATGGCATTGTCCAAAAGATTGGAAAATGCACGCTGGAGCATCTTAATATCACCCTTCACAAAGAAGCGGCCTTGCACACTGCAGTAAAATGAAATATTTTTGTCCTCTGCAACCGGTTTGAACAGGTCACAGGCCTCCTGGACCATCCGGGCTGCATCCATTTGTTGGAAAATAAACTCACCCTCTCCTGCCTCTGTTTTGGAAATTACCAGCATGGTATTGATCATATCCAGCAGCTGGTCTGATTCCTCAATAGTGTTGGCGGCCATGGCATGAAAATCATCTATGGTTTCTCCCTGCACCAGCCCCATTTCCGCAACGCCCCTGATTCGGGTGACCGGACTTTTCAGATCGTGGGCCATATTATCTCCCATCTCCCTGATACTGTTCACCAGGGTCTGGATACGGTCCAGCATCTGGTTAAAGGTGGCGGCCAGATGATCCAGTTCATCCTTGCTGCCGGTTTCAGGCACCCGTTTCTGGAGGCTTGTGCCTGTGATTGTCTTGGCAGTGCGGGTAATGGTATCCACCCGCACTAATGCCTTGCGCACCAGAAACCAGCCTGAAACAGCGGAAAATCCGATGATAAACGCCATGGCCACCAAAAACACCAGCTTAAAGGCATTGAGAAATTTGGACTGGGAGTCCATGGCAATCCCGGTCTGCAAGATGACGTTGCGCGCGACAAAAGCATACAGGATGCGTGCCTTGTATGTTTGTTCCACCATGCGCGTGTCAAACACATGGGATTTTTTTTCCACCAGCCGGTCAAGCAGTTGCTGGTCCACAGTGATATTCTTCCAATAGGACATGTGGGAAGATGCAAACACCTCACCATTGGGATAAAGCAGCCGGAAAAATATCAGTTTTTCCCCTGCTGCCTGGGCTTCAATAACCGCCAGGCTGCTGGCACCCCTCAGGCCGTTTTGGGTAATAACCGCAGCAAACTGACCAGCCTTCTCCAGAAGTTCCTGGTCGGTCTGGTCCTGAAGGGTGGAAACAGCCAGATAGTAAAACAGTATAAATGCAACACAGGCGGATATGGAAAAAATGCCGGTATACCAGAGGGTGAGGCGGAAGCTGATGGTCCTGAACAGATCAGGCATCCTGGGTCCTTAGCACGTAGCCCGCCCCCCTCACCGTGTGAATCATCTTGGTGGGGTAATCTTTGTCGATCTTATCACGTAACCGGCAGATTCTGGCCTCCACCACATTGGTCATGGGATCAAAATTATAATTCCATACATGTTCCATAATCATGGTCTTGGACACCACACGTTCCCGGTTGCGCAGCAGATATTCCAGCAGAGAAAATTCCAAAGGCTGCAGGTCAATAAACATCTCCCCTCTTTTGACTTGACGTTTCACAATATCCAAAGACAGGTCTTCATAGGTGAGTACCACAGGATCCGTCATATTGCCGGCCCTTCTGATCAGGGCCTGGACCCTGGCGAGCAGCTCTGAAAACGCAAAGGGCTTGGTCAGATAATCGTCTGCTCCCGCCTCAAGGCCCTTGATACGATCATCCACACGATCCCTGGCGCTCAGCACGATGATGGGGGCGTTGTTTTTGACGGCCCGGATCTTATTGATCAGAGAAAATCCATCCATTTGCGGCAGCATGATGTCAATGATCAACGTGTCATAGGATTTTTCACCTGCTTTTTCATACCCATGGGGTCCTGTGGCTGCCGTGTCCACGGCAAATCCCGCAGCCAGCAGACCTTTTTCCACAAAGCGTGTTATTTTTACATCATCTTCCACCAGAAGAACCCTCATGAAACTGCACTCTCCGATAATGGTAACCGTCAATTGTTTGAAAATATCCCGAATTCTCTGGTTATTATATGAACCCCTTGTGAATAATCAATATTGATTTGATTTTTTTTCGTAAAACCGGTACGCTTGGCTGCAATTTTTTCCCCAATGCAATTGTAAAAAACATGGAAATGGAACCTGTGAGATGAAATATACCTGGTGGATTTTTCAAATCGTGCTGATACTGGTATCGCTTTTTTTCTTTGTCTTCGGACTTGATCTGCTCATGGCATCCTATGGCCTTGAAGATCCCTTCAGCTTTATCATGACGTTTTTTGCTGCCAGCTTCATCCTGCTCATAAGCACCACCCTGGCCGTCACTTTTTTCATTAAAATGATCCGGGTGTTCAAACGGATTTAAAAACAGCCAACCTTTAACTTCAGGTATTTTTCTTCATGTCAGTTCTTTTCACCTTCACTGAAATATCCAAAACCTTTGGCGACGACACCCTTTTTTCAGATCTGAGCTTTGATTGTAAAACAGGGGAACGGTTAGGACTTATCGGCAGCAACGGCAGCGGAAAATCCACCCTGCTCAAAATTATCGCAGGAAAAATGCTGCCGGACAGTGGTGAGCTTGCGGTTCAAAAAGGTCTGCGCATTGTCTATCTTGCCCAGGAAGACCAGCTGGATCCGGACCAGACTGTTCAAGATACGTTATACACAAGCCTGGCACCTTTTTCCATGGACGAAAAAGAGCGCCACAAAAGGGTTAACCAGGCCATTGGAAAGGGCAAATTTGCAGATACAAACATGCCGGTACAGCTCTTGTCCGGGGGGTGGAAAAAACGGCTGGCCATCACCCGTTCCCTGTGCATGGGACCGGATCTTCTACTCCTGGATGAACCCACCAACCACCTTGATATAGACGGTATTCTGTGGCTGGAACAGGTGCTTGTATCTGCTGCATTTTCCTATATTCTGGTGAGCCATGACAGGGCTTTTCTGGAAAATGTGTGTACCGGTATCATGGAAATGGGAAAATTCTATGCCCAAGGATATTTTAAAATTCAGGCATCGTACCAGGTATTTGAACAGGAACGCCATAAATTTTTAGCAGCCCAGCAGAAACAACAGACATCGTTGGCCGGTAAAATGCGGCGGGAAGATGAATGGCTCAGGCAGGGAGCCAAAGCCAGAACAACAAAGGCCCGGTTCCGCATCGACCAGGCTGACAAGCTGCGCCAGTCTCTGGACGCGCTCAAGGAACGAAACCGGCACATTGCCAGAGTTGATATTGATTTTTGTGCCACCGGCAGACAAACCCGAAAACTGATCCAGGTGCACAACCTGACCAAGGGATTCCAAAAAACCCGCCTTTTTTCAGGCATTACCTTTGAACTGGGACCCGGTGCATGCCTGGGGGTGACAGGCGTAAACGGCTCTGGCAAATCCACTTTTTTGTCTTTGCTGGAAAAAACAATACCACCGGACCATGGAACCGTCAAATGGGCGGAAGGCTTGAAAATTGCCGTGTTTGACCAGAACAGATCCCGGTTGAATCCCCAGAGCCTGTTGCGGGATGCCCTGAATCCAGGTGGCGGTGATTCCGTCAATTACCTGGGAAAAAGCGTTCATGTGGTTACCTGGGCCAAGCGTTTCCTGTTCCTGCCGGACCAGCTGGATATGCCGGTCAAGCGCCTGTCCGGCGGAGAAAAGGCCAGGATTATTCTGGCCAACCTGATGCTGCAGCCTGCTGATGTCCTGTTGCTGGACGAGCCCACCAATGACCTGGATATATTGTCTCTGGAAGTACTGGAGCAAAGTATCAAAGAGTTTGCCGGTGCC
>JAIVHE010000081.1 GCA_020201255.1 Desulfobacteraceae bacterium | reverse complement strand
AACTTAGGATTTACCGATTTATCTGCTAATCTGAAAAAAAAAGTGATATTTGAGTTTATCACCGATCCACAAGAAATAATTCCTGGATTATTTACACTTGGTGAAATATCAGAACGAAATGAAGATGTTCTGGCGAGAATACTATTTCTTTTTTTGATCAAAAATTTGGCAAAGAGATTTCCAGACCAATGCATGTCGGTGATTTTTTAGAAATCTGATAATTTTTCTGCTCATCTTTTCAGACAATTTTCATCCATCGATTCTTGCGCTCAAGTATGATTATCCGAAGCGAAAACAATCACGGCTGTAAAAAATTTATGGATACCATTAATATTCAATACCTGCTATGGTCCGTTAACACAGGAAAGATTGGCAAGTATTGTTGAATTGTCGAAGAGCCAGCACAAAATTTTACTTCGCCCTCTGTGGCAAGCATCCAGAAATAAAGATTCATTGATTCAGGATGGCGTTTTTTAAAGCTTCGATTTCTGCAGAGGGGTGGGTGTCTAAGTGTTCTGCCAGGTTTTTTTTGCACCGGCTGTAAGCTGACAGAGCCCTTGTTTTTTGGCCGATCCGGTGGTTGCAGACCATGAGTCCCCGGTAAAAGGAATCCACGAGTTCATCGATTTTCAGTCCTTTTTCATAGAGGACAATGGCTTTTTCCCACTCTTTTTTTTTCTGCAAATAATTTCCCAACTGTTCCACTGACTGAATATACCTGTGATGAAGGTATTCCCGGTGGGAAATGGCCATTTCTTCATCGCCCTGAAAAAGCTGTCCTTTATACTGTTCCAGGCCCTTTTGGGTTAGATCAGCCGCCTTTTGCAAATCCTGCTCATGGACCGCTGATTGCCAGGTTCCAACCGCTCTGGAAAGCATGCGTTCAAATACCCAGGCATCCACCCAACAGTATCTTGGATCGAATGTAATTTTGCCGCCACTGAGCTGGATTGCTTCATGATAGCCAAGCATCTTGCGCAGCCGGTGCAGGGTAGTTTTAAACGACCCGTGAGCCGCATCTCCATCAGCTTCCGGCCAGAGCTGATCAGCGATCTGGTTTTTGCTCACATTACGTCCTCCCAGGGCAATAATGGTTTTAAGCATCGCAAGGGGCTTTTCCTGGGTTTTTTTTGTAAATGACAGCGGACTTCCGTCTTTGATCAGCACAAATCGTCCCAAGGTGTATATCCTAATCGGCCATGGCCAATTCTCGATTTCCAGAGGCGGGCTTTGTGGAATCAGGTTTCTCTTCAGGATCAGATCCTGCACATAGGCAACCTCAATGTTTTCCTCGAGCGATTTGCAGCAAAGCCGTGCCATTGTGTCCGATCGCCACAGCCAGGTGTTTACGTACTGCTGCGCTTTTCCGATGGCCATTGCCTTTTGCAGCGACTTGCAGGCAGCGGTTTCATCTCCGGCATCCAGGGCAAATTCAGCCTGTGTCAGATAACATCCAAAGGCAATCTGATGAAATCCGACCTGATTGGAGATTATCAGCGCCTTTTCAAGGTATCCTGAAGCTTCAGACTGGTTGCCGGATGCGTGCCATGTAATTGCCATCGCCTGATGCCATACGGCATCCGAATTCGACATGCCTGACTCTGCAACATATGCTTTGGCAGATTCGCCTTCGAGCAATGCCTTTGAAAAGTCCTTTTCCAAAAGCGCTTTCCATGTCTTTAATATTTTAAAAAAAATATAAATCCAATCAGAAGAGTGGGCATATTGAGCCATGTTGCGCAGATGTCTATGAGCGCTGTCAAGATCTCCAGCGGACAGGGCACCGGCAGTGCCATGACCCATCACAATTGGGGAGGTGCAATGAATTCCGGTTGCTGAGGCCAGATCCAGGGATTTGGTAACAATGTTGCTGCAGGCTTCGTAATTGTTGTTTAAAAAATGGTAATAAGCTTCTGTATTCATCAAAGCAAGCAGTGGAAAGGGAGGAATATCCGGAGATTGGACCATTTCCCGGTACATTTCAATAAAATGTACGGCTTCGGCCAGATTGCCCGAGAAAAGCCGATGCCAAGTCAATGCCGCAATCACAAGAAATTTGATTTCTCCGGGGATATTCTCCTTAAATATTGCCAGGCCCCGTTTTTCCCAGGTTTTGAATTCGGGGTGATCCGGAGATCTGAAAGTCAGGGAAAAAAGAGCGACGGAAGAGAGTCTTCCCCGGACCTCCAGGGATCCCAGGGCTTCATATTCCCGGGAAAGTTGGGTTAATTTTGGAATCCACTGGTCCAAGGGTTTAAAGCTGTCCCAGGCAACTGTTATCGAATAGAGAATCCCGCACAAAGAAAGACATGCCCCTTCTGAATCTTTCTGGTCCTCAAAAAGGGAGAACGCTCTCTCAAAAAAAGCCCTGCCTTCATACGGATCAAGGCGTTGGCGGCAAATACCCAGCCAATATAGCAAATAAGGATTCTGGTATGTAACTTCCTCCGGAAGACGTCGCAGCCATTGTTCCAGCGTCTGGTTACGTCCTTGAAATACCAGCATTTCCGCCTGGTTGAGGATTAACCGGACAACCTCATACGGATGGCCGGATTCAAAAAACAACTCAATGGCAGGTTCTATCAGTCCGTCGGTTTCCAGCAGCCGGGCAGCCGCTTGCTTGAGCCTTGCCATATGTTCGCTGGTAAAGGCATGCCCCGCCTGGCCCTGCAAATATTCCCGGAACAAGGGATGATATTGATATCGCATTTTTCTGCCGGGAAATCTTTCCGTAAACCAATGGTTTTGCCTGATTCTGGACAGAATTTGCTCCGCATTATCCATACCGGTAAGGTTTTGCGCAATTGTAGCGCTAAAGGTCGGCAGAACCGATGTACTGAGCAAAAACACCTGCGTTTCTTTGTTTGTTTTGTCAAATATCTCGCTGGTAAAATAATCAAATACCTCGCTGCTCGTGAATTGGGTGAAAGTGCCGGGATCTATGGCTTCGGTCTCTGCCCGCTTTAAAAGAAGGAGCAGGCCCGCCAGCCAGCCGTCGATCTTTTTGTGCAGTAAATCAATAACCGACTCAGAGGGCGGGGTGCGGCTCAATAACCGGACCAGGCCCCTTGTCTCCTGGGGTTGCAGCCGAAGCGCCGGCCATCCGATCTCGGCGAGGAAATTGTTTGCCATGGCCCTTGTCAGGATCGGCGGCGGTTCAGTGCGGCTTAAAATAAAGAGATTCGTTCTCTCGGGGATCACTTGCAGGGCGTTGCGAACCACCTCATGCAGCAGACATTCAGGCGGGGCGTGCTGGTAGTTGTCCAGCACAACAACCCCCGGTTTCTCCAATCGGTCAAACAGGTCCTCGAAAAATCTTCGGGTGAAAATGGGAATCCCAAGTGCGTATTCCGGGGTCAGAAAGGGCAGATCTTTTTTTTCACGGGCAAGCGCTTTGCCTGCTACTCCCATGTAATAGAAAAATGCAGCGATGTCCGAGTCACCTTCATCAACTTGATACCAAAGGCAGGGAAGCTGGTTTTCCTCTATGTAGCTGGCGATAAGGGTTGTCTTGCCTGATCCCCCCGGCCCGCATACCCACGTGGCCTGACAGGTGCGGGTTTCATCCAGCATATGGAACAGTCTCCGACGTTGCAAAACTTTCTGGACACGGGGCCTGCTGATCTTTGCCAAATACATGAAGCCTGCTCCATAAAAACTTTTTTCAAGGGATAAGAACTTGCTTTTCGTGAGAGAAAGTATGGAAAATCCCAAAAGTAAAAAAATCTCATTCCCCCTGATACACGAACGACCTGTTGTGATTTTATCAGGGGAGATCAGCTCAAGTCAAGACAAAAATCAAGGTTTAAAAAACACTGTGCAGGCGTTAGTGCCTTGCTCCTCAGTTGCGGGTTTCCCGCGTTAGCCGTTTTTTAATCCTATGGTCCAAAGCCATCGTTTCTTAGGCGTATTCGCTTTCAGCTGAGGTCAAGCAAGCCTACCGGCTTGAAGCCTATGGGTCTACTCCGCTGTTTACCGGAAAGAGCGCTGGATCAGCGGTCAATAGCATAATCCGCCTGTTGTCACTGATTAAGCCAGCGATCCCAAGCCCGTTGACCGACACGCTCTTTGACCTGATTTCTGAAATCCAGGAAGAATAAGGCACGATTCCCCCAGCCGGATGGATTCCAGATTTATATTCCATTTTTTAATAAAAAAATAATTTTCTGTATCCGAAGTGTAACTTTTACCAGATTACTATAAAATCAAGTTCAACGGCCAGCTTAAATAATTCAGCTGGTGTAAACTGATCAACTGCATTT
>JAIVHE010000304.1 GCA_020201255.1 Desulfobacteraceae bacterium | reverse complement strand
TATGATTTATGGTATATTGAGAACAAAATGGCAGATGAACTATCCAAAATTGAAACTGTCGGTAAAAAAAATATACCTTACCGAACAAAAGAATTCAGTTGACACAAAAATCCGGCGAAATTTTGTAGTTAATTTGGAAAACCTCGGTTGGCTTTGTGTGCAACTGATTCTGAACGTTGAAAATTTGAACAACCAAAGCGCAAAGAAACGGCAGAAAATGGATATTTTCGAAAAAATACGCAGACACGGGCTGCTGCTGGACGGCGGCATGGGATCAATCCTGATCAGTCATGGGCTGGCAGGAAATGAGGCGGCGGAATCCTGGAACATCCGGCATTCGGAGATCATCCGGCAGATTCATGCCGACTACATTGCTGCCGGGGCAGAGGTGGTCACGGCAAACACGTACGGGGCATCGCTGTACAAGCTGGAGAAAATGGGGGTGGCGGAGGATTTTGAACGCATCAACAGAGAAGGTATCCAACTGGCAAAGGCAGCCTGTGGTCCGGACCAGTATGTGGCCGGTGCCATGGGTGCCATGGGGGATATGCTGGCACCTGCAGGTCCGGTTTCCTTTGAGAAGATGAAAGACAATTTTGCCCGCCAGGCACAGATATTGGAAGAGGAAGAGGTGGACCTGTTTCTTATTGAAACCGTTTTTGATCTCAATGCCGGTCTCTGTGCTGTCCAGGCCATACAGTCGGTTTCAAAAAAACCGGTATTCTGTTCATTGACCTTTACAGAAACCCGGAAAGGATTTTTCACCATCTTTGGGAACACGCCGGAACACAGTATGAAAAACCTCGCAGATGAAGGGGTGGCTGCTGTGGGGGCCAATTGTTCTCTGGGCAGTACCGACATGGTCCGGCTGGCGGCGCAGATCCGCAAATGTGTCGATATCCCGGTGATTATGCAGCCCAATGCCGGGATGCCGCAGCGCACAGCAGATAACCAGGTGTTTTATCCGGAAAGCGATGACCTGTTTGCCGGCAACATGAAAAAAATACGGGAACTGGGGGTTGAAATTATTGGCGGGTGCTGCGGCACCACACCGGAAACAATCAAAAAAATGCATCAACACATATTCAGGTAGAAAAATATGAATGCTATAAAGATTGTCCAAGGTGATACCACAACAGCCTGGACCTGGTGGTGGCCTATGGGTGCCATCTGGGCTAAGACCCTGGAGAAGCGCGGTATTACTTGATTTTCCGGCGCGGTTTTGCCCTGCGTATTTTATTCGGCCTGGTTCGGGCGGTGACAATATCTTTTTGCCGCTGTTTTTTGGCAGGATCTTTTTCCACAAACAAGGGCTTGCCCGTGAACGGATCCTGGCCGGTGTAGTACATAAGCGTTGAATAGGTGGACGGGGTGGGGGTGAAAATCTGAACCTGTTCGGGGTTGGTGTTGAGTTTTTCGCTGGTGAACTGTTTTAAGGCGGCCATGTCATTTTGGGTGCATCCGGGGTGGGCCGCCATGAGGTAATAGGTTAAAAACTGTGGTTTGCCGCATGCATGGGAGATTTTGTCAAAGGCGGACTTGAATGCCAGCAGATCATCGATGGTCTGTTTGCCCATGTGGCAGAGAACCTGTTTTTCGCAGTGTTCCGGCGCCACCTTCATCTGGCCGGATACATGGTCTTTTACCAGTTTTTCCAGAAACGCCATGCCGTGTTTTTTATCATGCAGTATCAAATCATACCGGATACCGGAATTGACGAACACTTTTTTGAGGCAGCCCTTGTCCCGGCAGGCGCCTTGTGATAATTTTTTTTGGCATTCATACCCGTACATATTGGCGGTGGGGCCGCCAAGATCCATGATATTTCCCTTGAAATCCGCCAGGGTGGTAAATAGTTGTGCCTGTCTGATAATGGATGCCACGCTTCTGGACTGGACGGTCCTGCCCTGGTGGACCGTGATGGCACAAAAACGACACTCCCCGTAACATCCGAAATGGGTGGGGATGGCAAAGCGGATGGTGTCCAGAGCCCGCACCGGTCCCATGGTCCGGTAAAAGGGATGGACATCATGTTCATATGCCAGGTCATGGATTGCATCCATTTGCTGTGTGGTGGACACCGGTGCCGGCGGATTGAGGATCAGGTACCGGTCATTGTGTGCCTGGCACAGGCCCTGGCCGGTGATGGGGTCGGTGTTGGCATAAAACAGCTTGAAACTGTCGATATACGCTGATTTGCTTTGGGAAACGGTTTCAAATGAGGGCAGTTCCAGGCCCTTGGCAGCTTTTGAAATATAGGCGATCCCCGGGATATCCCCAAAGGGCAGGTCCTGCTTCAGGGCATGGGCCAGGGGGCAGATGGTTGCGTGTCCCATGCCGAACACCAGAACATCGGCTTTTGCATCAAACAGAATGGATCTGCGTATCCGGTTGGACCAGAAGTCATAATGGGCAATGCGCCGCAGGCTGGCCTCTATGCCGCCGATCACAATGGGGGCAGTGGGTTTGCAGAACCGCCGGATCAGGTTGGCATAGGCGATGACCGCGCGGTCCGGCCGGCGGTTGTTGACATGCCCCGGAGTATAGTCATCCTTCTGCCGCCGTTTTTTTACGGCCGTATAATTGGCCACCATGGAATCCACAGCCCCGCCGGTCACTCCCCAGAAAAGAGAGGGGGAGCCTAAGCGCAGAATATCTTTGGCAGTGTCCAGATCCGGCTGGGCAATGATCCCCACCTTGAATCCCTGATGTGACAACAGCTTTCCGATCATGCTCACACCCATGAAGGGTGAGTCGATATAGGTGTCGCCGGTGACCAGAATGATTTCCAGCCGGTCCCAGCCCAGGGCCTTCACCTCGGGCATGGTGGTGGGGATAAACATATGGGGTGTCAGCTTTCGGGTAACTGGTTCAAGAAAATGAAATCATCGCTTGGGCACAATTTCCAGCCAGTACCCGTCCGGGTCGTTGATAAAGTAGATGCCCATCTCCTTGTTTTCAAAGCAGATGCAGTCCATTTTTTTGTGCAGGGCATACGCCCCGTCAAAATCATCGGTAGTAAAGGCGATGTGAAATTCTTCATCCCCCAGATCATAGGGTTTTTCCTGTGATTTGAGCCAGGTCAGTTCCAGTTTGCTGGCACTGGTGCCGTCTTCCAGGAACACAATGATATAGCTGCCGTCATCCGCTGTTTTGCGGCGGGCTTCATGAAGGCCCAGCGCTTTTTCATAAAAGACAAGGCTTTTTTCCAGATCCAGTACATTGATGTTGAAATGATCGATGGTAAATTTCATGAACGCCTCCATTTTCTGACAAGTTGATGCTATTCTTTGCATATCTTTTTCAGCCGGTTGAAATCAATCGCACGCTGGATGGCAATACCGCTTTGGTCGGCAATGGCCAGTGCGAAATTGATGTCTGCATGGGAAAACTGGCGCACCTCTTCTGTAAGCAGCCGGAGAATGCCGATGATTTCGTCTTTAAACGGGATGGGTACGGCCAGAATACTGGTGATACCCTCCAGTTCTGCTTCCTTGTGGTATTTGGTGTGGATATCCTTTTTGGCATCCAGAATAACCACCGGTTCTCCCTGTTTCAGATAATAGGTGGCCAGCTCCTTGTCCAGGGGACCCCTTTCCAGATATGACCGGCTTAACCCGTATGCGGCTTTCAATTCCAATTTTCCCTTGTTTTCTTCCATAAGCCGTATGGTGGCGGCCTTTACCTTCATGACTTCCGGCAGGCGGGTGACAATCATGTCCAGGATTTTGTCCAGCTCATAGGTGGCATTGATCTTTTTGCTGATGGCATGAATGGTTTCAAAATAATCCAATTGAATCTGCTGATCCGCAAACGTCCGGGCATTTTCTATGGCAATACCGCATTGTTCTCCTAAGGCGCCAGCGAAATTGATTTCATCCTGGTCGAACGACCGCTGCGTTTTTGCCAGTACCCGCAGGATACCGATAATCCGGCCCCGGATCGAAATGGGCACTACCAGAATGGATTGAATGCCTTCTTTTCTGGTGGCTTCTACATATTGGATTCTGGGATCATGGGCTGCATCAGCAATCACAATGGGACTGCCTTTTAACGCTTTGAATACCGGTTCTTCATGGTCAATAGGGCCCCGGTTCAGGTAATCCGCGCTCAGACCGCTGGCGCCCCGTAATTCCAGTTTTTTTCCCGATATGTCCAGCAGCCGGATGGTTGCGGCATCAACCTGCATTGTTTCCGGCAGTTTCTGTGTGATCAGCGCGAACATCTCATCAATATTTTTTGTGGTTGTGATGGTTTTGGTCACCTCAACAAATAAATCAAAATATGAGGCTTTGCGCACAGTTTGTTCCATTTATATCCCCTTTTGTGTCAATAGCATTTGTGGATAGCCCAATCCTGCAATTTTAAAAGCGTAAATACCTATTTTAGATCAGGCACCGTTTTCTTGTCAATCAAAACATCAGCTGAACCAGGACAAATGCATTCTTACATAATTATATGATAAATTCCGTAAGTTATGAATAATATCGGATGGCCTTACATTGATAGGTTTTTTTAAAACCACGAAGGACACGAAGGACACGAAGAAGCCCTTCCTTCGTGGTACCATAATTTGACGGCCCTGAGGGCCTGAAATGGATGGATGGACGGTTAGAATGAATTCACCGTTTCAGCTGAATATTTGTCACACTAGCGTACACGCTGGGGAGCCCCTGGTGGTGTCCTGTGAACGGACCGTCAGAGCCGAAGGGGCCGGCAGACATGCGAAGATGACAGAACCGGATACGGGTGATCAGTTCTTTTACGGGAAACAGCTACGATAACCGGCCCCGAAGGATCTCGGGCCGGGCACAGGACACCACCAGGGGCGGGGCCTGAGACAGCGAGCTGCACAAAAAGATCGAACATCCGGTATGCTTGTGCCAAATATCCAGAACATCAGAATTGATTATCCAGAACATCAGAATTGATGTTGATACAAATCACTGGTGTATGATATATTTGCACATTTTGGTAACAATAAAATTGGTACCAATGAAAAAAAGTGAATTGTGAAAATTGGTAACAATGAAAAAAGTGAATTGTGAAAAACAAAGAAAAATCCATATTCCGGTGTAAGACCTGCGGCGGCCAGAGTCCCAAATGGATGGGCCGATGCCCGGACTGTGGAGACTGGGATTCTCTGGTTCAGGAAAAACAGACCGCTTTGGGATCGGGGAAAAAACGCACATCCCTGGCTGTCAGCCCGGTTCCCATCGATTCCGTGGACGGGGGGCAGTCATTGCGGGTGCGCTCTGGCCTGGGGGAGTTTGACCGGGTTCTGGGGGGTGGTATTGTGGATGGTTCCCTGGTTCTCATCGGCGGTGATCCAGGGATAGGCAAGTCCACCCTTATGCTTCAGGTCCTTTCGGTGCTGTCCCGGTCAGGTAAGAAATGTCTGTATGTATCAGGTGAAGAATCCATCCGCCAGCTTTCCATGCGGGGACAGCGACTGAATGCCGGCACATCTTCCACCCTTTTTATTGTGTCGGAAACAGATCTGGATGCCATTACCATTATGGTGGAAAACACCCCATATGATGCAGTGGTCATTGATTCCATCCAGACCGTTTTCCACAAAGATGTCAATTCCACCCCGGGCAGTGTCACCCAGATCAGGGAGGCGGCCATGCGGTTCATGCACCTGGCCAAAACCTCCGGGACCCCCATCTTTCTGGTGGGCCATGTGACCAAAGTGGGGGCCATTGCCGGCCCCAGGATCATGGAGCACATGGTGGACACGGTACTGTACTTTGAAGGGGACCAAAGCCATGTGTTCCGGATATTGCGGGCCGTGAAAAACCGGTTCGGTTCCACCAATGAAATCGGGGTGTTTGAAATGCGTGAAAGCGGACTGGCAGAAGTTCCCAACCCCTCTGCCATGTTTTTGTCCGAGCGCGCGTCTGTGGCACCCGGCTCAGTGGTCACCGCCTGCATGGAAGGCACCCGTCCCATCCTGGTGGAAATCCAGGGACTTGTGTCCACCTCCGGGCTGACCAATCCCAGGCGGACCGTGCTGGGGCTGGATATTCACCGGGTGGCCCTGATCGTGGCAGTCATGGAAAAACGCATGGGCATGGATCTGTCCGGCCTGGATCTGTTCATGAATGTCACCGGCGGGGTCAGGATCGTGGAACCTTCCGCCGATCTGGCCATTGCCGCGGCCCTTGCGGCAAGCTTTCTGGACAAACCGGTTCAAAAAGAAACCACCCTGATCGGGGAGATTGGCCTGACAGGGGAAATCCGGGCGGTGAGCCATGCCCAGGCCCGTATAAAAGAAGCCGCCAAAATGGGGTTCACCACTTGCCTGGTGCCTGCTTCCGCCTTGAAACAGATATCACGGGTGCCGGGTATGACCATTGAAAGTGTCCGGTTTTTAAAAGAAGCCATGGAGGTATTGTTTGGCAGCTAGAAAAAAGGCGGGAAAACCCGGCAACCGGGTGGTGAAAAAATCCGGTCCAAAATGGGCGGATCATCTTACCAGGCAGGCCCGGGCAGAAAATTATCCGGCACGGTCCGTGTATAAACTCAAAGAGATCCAGCAGAAATTTCACATCATCAAAAAAAAGGATACTGTGCTGGATCTGGGGTGTGCCCCCGGCTCCTGGCTGTTGTATGCAGCCGGTCAGGTGGGGCCGGAAGGCCGCATCCTGGGTATTGATCTCAAACCTGTGGATATCGCACTGCCGGCACATGTCACGGTGGTGCAGGATGATATCCTTACCATGGAAGATGATAGATTTTTACAACAGGCCTCCGGATGCCGGGTGGTGTTGTCGGATATGGCCCCGGCCACCACGGGCCGAAAAGATGTGGATGCCCTGCGTTCTTTTGAACTGTGCAAAATGGCATTGGAAGTGGTGGAAAGGTGTTTGGCGGTGAATGGTGATTTTGTGTGCAAAATTTTCCAGGGCAATGAATTTTCCGTGTTTGAAAAACAGGTGGCAAAAAAATTTGAGGAATGCAGGATTTTCAAGCCGGACAGTTGCAGAAAACAGAGCAAAGAAATATATATCATAGCAAAAAATAAACGTTAGAGTAAGGAGTTGCTTCATGTCAGGACACAGCAAATGGTCGACCATCAAACATAAAAAAGGGGCGGCCGATAAAAAACGGGGAAAGATTTTTACCAAACTGATCAAGGAAATCACGGTGGCGGCCCGCATGGGCGGCGGAGATCCCGAGGCAAACCCCAGACTGCGCCAGGCACTTGCCGCAGCCAAAACCCAGAACATGCCCAAGGAAAATTTTGAACGGGCCATTAAAAAAGGCACAGGAGATCTGGACGGGGTAAGTTACGAGGAAATCGTTTACGAAGGCTATGGTCCCGGTGGTGTGGCCGTGCTGGTGGAATGTCTCACCGACAACAAAAACAGAACCATTGCCGATGTCAGGTATATGTTTTCCAAAGCCGGGGGCAATGTAGGCACAGACGGTTGTGTGGCCTGGATGTTTGATAAAAAAGGGTTGATAGTCGTGGAAAAAAATGCGGTGGATGAGGATACCCTCATGGAAGTGGCCCTGGATGCCGGTGCCGAAGATATAAGGGATGAAGATGATGTGTTCGAAGTGATCTCAGAACCCGGGGAGTTTGAAGCGGTACAAGAAGCCCTAGACAAGGCGGACATTGCATACACGATGGCGGAGATCACCATGCTTCCCCAGAACATGACACCTGTTGAAGGCAAAGAAGCGGAACAGATGATCCGGTTTATGGAGGCCTTGGATGATTGTGATGATGTGCAACAATTTTATACCAATGCTGACATCCCGGATGAGGCATTTGAAGGCATGTGATTTGTAACGATTTTTTTTGTGTTCAGTTCATGTCTATTACGTTGACCCCGGGCGGGATGGTAAAATCGAAAAAATCCTCTTGTATCTGCTGAAAGCAGATGTTGGTGAATTCAAACCGGGTGGTATCGGAAAAGGCATTCACAGTGGTGACCTGGAAAATATGAAAATCTTGAGAAGACACCCGGATGATGATGGATGTGATGTCGGGATTGCCGGTGGTATCTTCCAGCAGCAGTTCCACCCAGTCATCTGTTGTTTCAGCAACGGATACGTCATAATTTTTGCGGATCAGAGAGATATCAGACAAAAAAGCACCGCCTGCCCCGGATTTGAAAAACCGTGCTGCATCGTCCCGCATGACCTGGTTTTCTTCGGGCCTGAAGATCCACAGGTCTTTGCCGTCGGTAATGATATCATGACGTTCCGGGGTAAGATATTGCCATTTCATCTTTCCGGGATGGCTGAACCATGCCTTGCCTGATGCAATTTCTTTGATATCCAGGGCAGCCAGGGTTGCTGTCTGGGAAAAGTCAGCAGAAAAATCCTGATTGGCGTATCTGTTTTCAATGCCGTCCAGGATACGCTGTTGCAGGGGGGGCGTGTCTGATGCATACCCCGCAATAGTCCAGCAGAAAATCAGGATGATGATAAAGGGGAGTCTGATAAATATCACTATTGTTTTTCCTTATTGTGTTTCGGGCCTTAGCGCAGCAGTTTTTGCAGGTCTTTTCGTGTGTCTTGGGCATACAGCCGCCGCAGTTTGGGTTTTTCAATTTTTCCGGTGGGGTTGCGCGGCACTTCTCCGAAAAATATTTTTCGCAGGCGTTTGTACCGGGGCAGGCCCTGTTGAAATTGCTGTATATCACTCTCACAGATCATACAGTTGGGTTTGACGCTGATGATGCCGGCGGGGATTTCTCCCAAACGTTCATCCGGCACACCGATAACAGCGATATCTTTTATTTTTTCATGGGTTAAAAAGAAGTTTTCAATTTCATTGGGAAAAATATTTTCCCCCCCGTAAATGATCATGTCTTTTTTGCGGTCCACCAGCCAGATAAACCCATCCATGTCATACCGGGCCAGATCACCGGTAAACAGCCATCCATTCTGAAGGGCTTTTTGGGTGGCCTCGGGGTTTTTATAATAGGCTTTCATCACGCCGGGACCGCGGACAATTAATTCCCCGGTTTCATTGCCGAATAAATGGTTTCCCATTTTATCCACAATTTTTGCTTCCCATCCATGACCTGCTTTGCCTATGGGGCCGATATGATGGCTGTTTTCAAGGCCCAGGTGAATGCACCCGGGGCCGGTGGATTCGGTAAGGCCGTAGTTGGTATCATAGTCCTGGCGGGGAAAATATTGTTGCCATCTTTGCACCAGGCTGGGGGGGACAGGCTGGGCCCCGGAATGCATGAGCCGCCATTGGTCCAGATGGTACCGGTCCAGATCAATCGTGTTGTTTTCAATGGCAATGAGAATGTCGTGGGCCCAGGGCACCAAAAGCCATGCAATGGTGCAGCGTTCCTCGGAAATTGCTTCCAGTATCCATTCAGGCTTGACCCCGTTGAGCAGGATGCACTTTCCTCCCACCAGAAAACTGCCCATCCAGTGCATCTTGGCGCCGGTGTGATACAGGGGCGGGATACACAAAAATATATCGTCATGGGTTTGGCCATGGTGGTGGTGTTCCACTTCACAGGCATGGGTCAGGTTTTGATGGGTGAGCAGCACTGCCTTGGGGGTTCCGGTGGTGCCGGAGGTGAAATACAAGGCAGCATCATCATCATCATCATCGTCGTCATCACTGCCTGAAACCGTTGGCGGTGTATCCTGGTTTTGGTCGCTGATAAAGTCCTCAAAAGGATATGCCCAGTCCGGGCAGGCTTCTTTGGGTCCGGTAAAAATCCACACGCGCACACTGGCTGAAAGCTCGGGTCGAATGGTTTCAATGCGATCAATAAATTCTTCGCCGAAAACAAAGGCCCTGGCCTCTGCTGTTTTGGTGCACAGCGCAATTTTATCGGATTCGAAACGAAAATTTAACGGCACTGCCAAGGCACCGGTATAGAGTATCCCAAAATAGATGGGCAGCCATTCCAGGCTGTTGGTCATAAGCTGCACCACGGTGTCGGATTTTTGTATCCCATGGTGGTGCAATCCCCCGGCAAACCGGCATGCAGTGGTGTAAAACTGGTGCCAGGTCAGTTGTTTTTGGGTTTTGCCGGCGGGGAACCGCTCCACCAGTGCAATTTCATCCCTGTACAGTCGGCTGTTTTGGGCCAGTATGTCCGTGATGCGCATAAAAAAGTATCTTACCCTTACTTATCCAACTTTGGGAGTTGGTTGATTCGTTCACTTGGCTTTATGGTAAAAAAAATCCTGCCGGATCACTATAGACCACGGCAGGATTATATTCAACCCATGTTTTGGAGCGGATTACTTGTCTTTATTGACCTCTTCAAAATCTGCATCCACTACATCATCATCGGTCTGTGCCCCGGCATCTGCACCACCGGTGTTTGCCTGGCCCTCCTGGGAAGAAGATGCCTGCTGGTACATGACCTCCGCCAGTTTGTGGGAAGCCTGGGAAAGGGCTTCAATTTTTTGTTTGATATCTTCTAAATTACTGGATTCTTTGGCCTGTTTCAACGCTTCCACAGCAGACTCAATACCCGTTTTGGTCTCAGCATCCACTTTGTCACCGTGTTCTCTGAGGGTTTTTTCGGTCTGATCCACCAGGGCTTCGGCCTGGTTCTTTGTATCCACAAGCTCCCGTCTCTTTTTGTCTTCTTCGGCATGCATTTCCGCATCTTTGACCATTTTGTTGATTTCATCGTCTGAAAGACCGGAAGCGGCTGTGATGCGGATGGACTGTTCCTTGTTGGTTGCTTTGTCTTTGGCAGACACCTGGACAATGCCGTTGGCATCAATGTCAAAGGAAACCTCGATCTGGGGAACACCCCGTGGTGCCGGCGGAATATCCGCCAGTTCAAACTGTCCCAGGGTCTTGTTGTCGGCAGCCATTTCCCGTTCCCCCTGGAGTACATGGATGGATACGGCCGGCTGGTTATCCCCAGCAGTGGAAAAAACCTGGCTTTTCTTGGTGGGGATGGTGGTGTTTTTTTCAATGAGTTTGGTCATGACACCACCCAGGGTTTCAATTCCCAAAGACAGCGGGGTGACATCCAGAAGCAGAACATCATTGACATCCCCCTGGAGTACGCCGGCCTGGACAGCTGCGCCCATGGCAACCACTTCATCGGGATTTACTCCTTTGTGGGCCTTTTTGCCGAATATTTTTTCCACCCGCTGCTGGACTGCCGGCATGCGGGTCATGCCGCCCACCAGAACAACTTCATCCACAGTGCCTGATCCCACGCCGGCTTCTTTCAAAGCCGTCCGGCAGGGGCCTTCCAGGTTGTCCAGAAGATCCGCCACCAGAGATTCCAGTTTTGCCCGGGTCAGTTTGACATCCAGGTGCTTGGGACCGGATGCGTCTGCGGTGATAAAGGGCAGGTTGATGTTGGTTTCCGTGGAACTGGAAAGCTCCATTTTTGCTTTTTCCGCCGCTTCTTTGAGGCGCTGGAGCGCCATTTTGTCGGAACGGACATCAATTCCCTGGTCTTTTTTGAATTCACTGGCAATATATTCAATGATGCGCAGGTCAAAATCTTCACCGCCCAGATGGGTATCGCCTGAGGTGGATTTTACTTCAAAAACACCGTCTCCGATTTCAAGGATCGATACATCAAAGGTACCGCCGCCCAAATCAAAGACAGCAATTTTTTCTTCTCCTTTTTTATCCAGGCCATAAGCCAGAGATGCTGCGGTGGGCTCGTTGATGATCCGTTTGACTTCCAGTCCGGCGATCTTGCCGGCATCTTTGGTCGCCTGCCGCTGGCTGTCATTAAAATAGGCAGGAACAGTAATCACGGCTTCTGTTACTTCTTCACCCAGGTATTCTTCTGCTGTTTTTTTGATATTTGACAGAATGAACGATGAGATCTCAGCCGGACTGTATTGTTTGCCCCGCAGGTTGATCCGTGTATCCCCATTGGAGGCCGCTTCAATTTTATAGGGCAGGTTGGGGATGTCGTTCTGCACCTCTTTTGATTTGAATTTTCTGCCTATGAGCCGCTTCACACCGAACACCGTATTTTCCGGATTGGTAATGGCCTGGCGCTTGGCGGTCTGGCCCACAATTCGTTCCCCGCCTTCCGTGATCGCCAAAATAGACGGGGTGGTTCTGCCGCCTTCGGCATTGGTGATAATTTTTGCTTCACCCCCGGTTTCCATGATAGCAACACAGGAGTTGGTTGTTCCTAAATCAATTCCAATTATTTTACCCATAACATTTCCTCCAATATATCTTTATGTTTCTTTTGGTTTGCTTGTTTCATTTTCCGTTGGTTTGGAGACAACAACCATGGCGGGTCTGATCAACCTGTCATGTAGAACATAGCCGGTTTGCAGTACGTTCGTTACGGTGTTTTCCGGCACTTCATCAGTTTCATGCTGGGTGACCGCCTGGTGAAAATTCGGATCAAAGTTTTGATTTTCTGCTTCCACAGGCTTGACATTAAAAGCCTCAAAAATTTTTAAAATTTCCTTGTGGGTCAGTTTTACCCCTTCCAGCAGACTGTTATGATCTTCGTTTTTTTCAGCAGATGAAACGGCCCTTTCAAGATTGTCCACAACCGATAAAAATTGTTTGAAAACAGATTCAGTGGCAAATTTTTTAAATTCGTCAATTTCCCTTTGTTTTCTTTTTCTGAAATTGTCAAATTCAGCTGAAAGCCTCATAAAACGATCCTTCTCAATGGCAATCTGCTCTTCCAATGCGGCAATATCTTTTGGCTGCGAAGCATTGTTTTCTTTGTCATCAGTTTGCAGCTCTTCGTCTTTTGCATCTTTGTTTGAAGCGTTTTTTTTGTTCTGATGGTTATCCTTGCTATATTTGTCTTTGCTTTTGTCTTTAAGTGCCAATTTTTTCTCCTGCTCCCAAAATACCGTGTTTTACAACAGCAAATGATATGATTTCCATAAATTATGGCTGAAAAATAAGTCTGTTTGAAGGCATGTCAAGATATAAAAAAAGGAGGAGAAGAAAGAAAAAAGAACCGGCCGGCAGGTGGATAAGAGATATATTGCATGACCGGGATCGATCCTTGACACAAAAGAGATCACTTATCGCTGCTTCCTTCCGGACCTGACGAGGTTCATGGCCTTCTGTTACAAGGCGACCGATCAGAATCACCCATTATCCGGCCTGCCGACCGGAACCATTATGTATATAAGATCTGTTTGATTTTTTCAAGTCTAATTTGAAGATGCGGCAATTTCCTGGATTTCCGTTTTTTCCAGGCGCCGGCATTTCTGCATGCTTGCATTTTTTATGGCCCGGGTGATGTTATCCAGGCGGGCCGGGTTGAATGCAATGGTATGCAGCGTCAGATATTTTTGCACCATGCGCCTGCCGCACAGCAGGTTCAAATGAAAATTCGGGGTGGAAGAAATGCCGAATGCGCCGTCGGCATGGGTGCCGGCCACATGGGTATGCACGGCCTGCCCGAATACCGGGGTTGGGGGGGATATCAGGCCCTGTCCGGTCTGTTCTTTGACAATGGCATCCACAAATGCATAATAGGCTGTAATTGCGGCCATGTTTTCATGGTCAAACCTACAGGATATGCCCTGGTCAGCCAGAAGTTTGGCAACGGTATATAGATCACCGATGCCGTTGCGCTCCCCGATCCCCAAAGCAGAGACTTCCAGCGCCCTTGCACCGGCCACAATTCCCATTATGGTATTGGCCGATGCCATGCCGAAATCATTGTGGCAGTGGATGGAAACGGCGGTGTCTTCTGCATGGCATACGGCTTTTTTGATGCGCTCCGCCACCTGATTGGGGGCCATGATGCCCGAGGTGTCGGGCAAAGACAACATATCGATCTTCAGGTCCCGGCACAGAAACCGGATGCATGTATCGAAAAGCGCAGGCCCTGTTCTGCCCATATCCAGCATGGCCACGCAAATGACTGCATCCGGCCGGGTGGTACGGATATGATCAACGACAATTCCAAGGCCGGTACATGTTTTTTCCACTTCAGCACGTGTGGCACTGTTTTTTATATGCAAATGCAGGTGTACGTCATGAATCCCGGTGTTCAAAAGGGTATCTGCATCCTGCATAAAGGCCCGCCCCAGGGCCGCCACCCGGATCCGGTATCCATTTTTTGCGGCATGGTCCGCCATATGACGGACCATGCCAGCTTCCTGCGGGTGTGCGGAAGGATATCCGGCCTGACAGACATCCACACCCAGCTGTTCCTGGAATGCAAGGATCTTCATGCGCTGGTCCAGGGAAAACACAACCCCCTGGTATTGCATGCCTTCTCTAATCGTCTGGTCAATCACTGTAATCATCATCACTCCCGGGGGTCCCGTTGGTGGGGTCAGGCCTGCGTTATTGTCGTTATTGGAACAAAAAGTTCAAAGCTTTACCATCGGCAATCAATAACGACAATAACGCAGGCCTGACCCCAAAAAAAAGTTAACTTCCGACCCCACCAAGGTAGGGGTTGAAATAGCCGTGGAGCAGGGAGGGAAAAGCCTGTTTCAGGGCATTGATCAAGGGGACCATCCCCATGGGCGGACCCCCGGGTTCCACGGCTTCCATGGCTGCAATATATGCCTGGGGATCATAGTTGAGATTGCGCCACTGGATCATGTTGATGTCATGGTCCCGGACAAAATCAAACAATGCATCCACCTCTTTTTGTGCATCTGTAACCCCGGGGCAGTTGAGGTAGTTGATTGCCACAAACCGGCCCTGTTCCCTGGCAGTATCAATGCTTTTGCAGACGTCTTCCCAGCCATAGGAGGTGGGTCTGAAATAGGCGGTATAGATTTTTTTGCGCACGGAATTCATGGACACCCGCATACTGTCCAGGCCGGTTTTGCACAGATCTTCCACAAGTTTCGGCATACTGGCATTGGTGTTCAGGTTGATGGTGCCCTTGTCTGTGGCCTGCCGGATCATTTCAATGGCCGGCCGGATCACATCGTATGCTGTCAAAGGCTCGCCTTCGCATCCCTGGCCGAAGCTGACAACGGCCCCGGGCACATGGCTGATATGTTCCAGGCTGACCTGGAAAATTTCCGTGGCAAAGGGTGTAAAGGCTATGCGGTCCTGGCAGGCGCATAATCCTGGGGCCGGCTGCAGGGAAATACACCCCAGGCACCGGGCATTGCAGACCCTGGAGGTGGGCAAAGGGGCTTCATACCGCCGGAGAAAAAAATTTTTGCCTGCCGGACATCCATATTGCAGGGCACAGGTTTCCAGATGGCGCATCAGCCGGTTCTCCGGATATTTTTTGCGCAGCCTGTCCACGCCCTCAACGATTTTCTTGTGGGGCATCTGCCGCAGATCCTGCCGCGGTTCCGTATCCACCTGCAGCGCAGCGGACCGGAATCCGTTTTTACCAAAACCCACAGCACCATAGGAAAAAAGGGGCAGCTGCCCGGCATTTTTTTCACAGGCATAGGCACAAAAATACCGGTTTACATATCCAGGTGAATTAAAGACCGCTACGGGATAGATTTCTTCA
>JAIVHE010000388.1 GCA_020201255.1 Desulfobacteraceae bacterium | reverse complement strand
TTCGATAACAGAACCCGGCCCAAAGGGTGGCTCCCGCCCAGTCTCAGATCCCGGGTGGATAACACCCTGTCCTGGGTAAAGAAGTATCAAAGGATCTGCCCGGTCACAGGTATTGTCCTGGAAAGGGTCCGGTTCGATATGCAAAAGTTGCAGAATCCGGACATTTCAGGGATCGAGTACCAGCAAGGCACACTGTTCGGGTACGAGGTAAAAGAATACCTGCTTGAGAAATATAAACGGACTTGTGCCTACTGCAATGGCTTGAGCAAGAATCCGGTCCTGGAAATTGAACATTTTGTTCCCCGCAATCCCTCAAAAGGGGATAAGGGATCAAACCGAATCAGTAACCTGGCCATTGCCTGCAAAACCTGTAACCAGGATTCAAAAGACAACTTACAGCCGGCTGACTGGATCAGTCTTTTATCCAGGTCTCGGAAAAAAATAGATCAGATCCGGTTACAAAACGCCACCAGATTCCTGCAAGGCAAACGGCCATCCCTTGCACCAACAGCCGCAGTAAACGCCACCAGGAATGCCATCTTTTTTGAACTCAGGGACCTATGCCTGCCGGTGGAATGCTCAACCGGTGGCAGGACAAAATTCAACCGGTCCCGGTTGAACATCCCGAAAACCCATTGCCTGGACGCTGCCTGCACCGGCCAGGTTGACACGGTATCAGGCTGGAAACAAAACGTGCTCCTGATAAAGGCCATGGGCCGGGGCAGCTATCAAAGAACCCGTGTGGACAAATACGGTTTTCCCCGAGGGACTTTGATGGCTCAAAAGACGGTAAAGGGTTTTGCTACCGGAGATATGGTTAAAGCCATAGTTCCTTCCGGTAAGAAGCAAGGGATGTACATTGGTAGAGTGGCTGTCCGGAAGTCCGGCAGCTTTAACATTCAAACTAACACGGAAACTGTCCAAGGGGTCTCCTGGAAGCATTGCACAATCATATCCCGTCAGAACGGGTATAATTTTGCAAACCAAGTTTCCTCCCCGACATGAATGACGGGGTTTCCACTTGGAGATTTATGGATGAAACATCGTATGTATGCGCTGCAAGCTGAGTGTTACAGAAAAAAAACCAATCATTGTGGAGGTATAAAATGCAAAATGTCGTGATCGTAAGCGGTGTCAGGACCCCGGTGGGATCTTTTGGCGGTTCTTTGAAAAATGTTCCTGTGGTGGATCTGGGAACCTGTGTCATGAAAGAGGTGTTCAAGCGGGTGGGGCTGCGGCCGGGTGTCAATGCCCCAGGGGCAGAACACCGCCCGCCAGGCCATGATCAAGGCGGGTCTGCCCCGGTATACCACGGCATTCACCATCAACAAAATCTGCGGGTCAGGCCTGAAAGCCATTGCCCTGGGAGCCCAGGCAATTATGGCAGGACAGGCGGATGTCATCCTTGCCGGGGGACAGGAAAGCATGAGCAACGCCCCTATGGCACTGCTCAAGGCAAGATGGGGGCACAGAATGGAACTTACCGGTCAGGGACCTGTCCATGACCTCATGGTGTATGACGGGCTGTATGAAATTTTTTACGGCTACCACATGGGGCTGACAGCGGAAAACATCGTGGAAAAATACAAAATCACCAGAGAAGAACAGGATGAACTGGCCCTGCTCAGTCACAACCGGGCCCTGGCTGCCGTTAAAGACGGCACCTTTGCAAAAGAGATCGTACCCGTGACCATAGCTTCCCGCAAAGGGGATATCATTGTGGATACAGATGAGCGGCCCATGGAAACCAGCATGGAAAAACTGGGAAAACTGCGGCCGGCGTTCAAGAAAGACGGCAGTGTTACTGCGGGCAATGCATCGGGCATCAATGATGCGGCAGCCGCTGTTCTGCTCATGACTGAAGAAAAAGCAGATGCCCTGGGCCTGGAAAAACTGGCCCGGATCAAGGCTTTTGCATCAGGCGGACTGGATCCTGCCTACATGGGGCTGGGGCCTGTGCCGGCGATTAAAAACGTGTTGAAACAAACCGGCATGACCATGGATGATCTGGATCTTATTGAACTCAACGAAGCCTTTGCCGCCCAGGCTATCGGGTGTATGCGGCTGGTATCCATGTGTATCGGCGGCGGTATGGGCATGGCCATGATCATTGAAAGGTAAGTTTTATCCTTTACTTGAAAGCGTAAAAATGGTAAAAATTGTGAACGAATTCAACGGGGTAATTTATGCTCCCATATGATCTGAAAGGATATTGTACAATGGACATACCAAGAAAACTTGCCATACTCATCTATACAGCCGTGCCTGCTATTGTAGGCGGCGGGTTCGTGTACCATTTTTTCGGCAGTTTTGTTCAGGTTATCATTTTTGAAATCCTTCTGGTACTGGCTGCCCTGGGACTGATCAGCAGCTAGAACCCGACCGTTTTTTCATGGAAAGCCGCAGCTGTGCACTATTTTTTTGTATGCTGCGGCTTTACATGGTTTTTATAATCCCCTGATTTTTCCTGGACAACAGACTGGTGATATCTTGGAGCAGACAATTTTTCAAAGAGGCGTGTTTTTCTTTTTTCTGGCGCTGTTCTGCATATCCCTTGTGCTGCTGGGAAATTTGGTTGCCCCCTTTACAGCAGTCATCGTTCTCGGTGTGGTGATAACCAATGTTTTCAGGCCGGTTTTTCTGCTTTTTACAAAAAAGCTGTCCTTTCGCATGGCATCGTTGCTCACCTGTGCCATCATCTTTTTTGTGGTGTTTATTCCAGTGGTGTTTTTTGTGGGTATTTTGTCCAAAGAAGCATTAGATCTGTATAATCTGGCCCGGGATGCCGTGTTTTCAAATCAGCTCATCCAGGTACTGGAAAATACCCGTGCCCTGGACCGGCTCAACGATCTTCTGGCCAGGGCGGGGATTCAAAAAACGGTTTCCTGGCAGGAACTGTTATCTCCTGTATCGGAACTGGGAAAAATGGTGGGATTTTCTTTGTTTCAGCAGGCCAGATTCATCACTTCCAACCTGTTGAACCTGGTGTTTTATTTTTGTCTCATGATTATTGTAATCTTTTATATGCTCATGGACGGTAAAAAATTGATCCAATACCTGTATGACCTGTCCCCGCTCCAGGATGAGCATGATAAACAATTGTTTCAAAAATTCAATGAAATGGCAGGGGCCGTTCTCATCGGCAATGGACTGGGCGGGGTGATCCAGGGTACGGCCGGGGGGCTGCTGTTTTTGTTTTTAGGATTGAACTCCCCTTTCCTCTGGGGGGTTATCATGGGATTTATGGCATTTTTGCCCATTGTGGGCATCGGGATTGTCCTGGTTCCCACGGCGGTTTTTTATATGCTGAAAAGTTCGGTAATCACAGGTATAGGCATCCTGGTGTTTTATGGGATTCTTTCCTGGGGGATCGAGTATATTTTCAAACCCAAACTGGTGGGGGACAGGATGGCCATGCACCCGCTCATCGTTTTTTTTGCCATCATCGGCGGCCTGAATGTTTACGGCCTGATGGGGATCATTTACGGTCCTTTGATCGCCACCTTGTTTTTGACCCTTTCAGAGATATATTTTTCCAGTTTTCAATCCATGGTTGAGCCCGCAAAAGCAAAAAAGCCGACGTGCCCGGTTACCCATTAATCGGTAGCCAAAAACCTAATAACTAACAGCTACAAACTAACAGCTAACAGCTAATAGCTAACAGCTAACAACTAACAGCTAACAGCTAACAGCTAATAGCTAACAGCCAACTAATTTTCGGAGTTAAGACCCAGATGATTCAAAAAGAGACCAATCCGACCAGTATCGAGAAGGAGATGAAACAATCCTATCTCGAATATGCCATGAGCGTCATCATCGGCAGGGCCCTGCCTGATGTACGTGACGGGCTCAAACCGGTTCACCGGCGTGTGCTGTATGCCATGCAGCAGCTGCGCAATGACTGGAATAAATCCTATAAGAAATCGGCCCGCATCGTGGGTGATGTCATTGGTAAGTATCACCCCCACGGAGATTCCGCCGTGTATGATACCATTGTGCGCATGGCCCAGGATTTTTCGTTGCGCTATACCCTGGTGGACGGCCAGGGCAACTTCGGGTCTGTGGACGGGGATTCTCCTGCTGCCATGCGGTACACGGAAATCCGCATGCGCAAACTATCCCACCTGATGCTGGCGGACCTGGAAAAAGAGACCGTGGATTTTATTCCAAACTATGATGAAACCCTGGATGAACCTGTGGTTCTGCCCACGCAGTTTCCCGCCCTGCTGGTGAACGGGTCATCCGGCATTGCCGTGGGCATGACCACCAATATTCCGCCCCATAATATCACGGAAGTGACAGACGGTATAAAAGCTCTTATTGACAATCCCGACATCGGCATTGTGGATTTGATGCAGTATATCCCGGGCCCGGATTTTCCCACCTATGGTCATATATACGGCACCAAAGGCATTTATGAAGCCTACAGCAGCGGCCGGGGAATTATTACCCTGCGGGCCAAAGTGGAGGTGGAGGAAAACAAGAAAACCGGGCAGGAAACCATTATTGTCACGGAGCTGCCCTACCAGGTGAACAAGGCAAAGCTGGTGGAAAAGATTGCCGAACTGATGCGGGAAAAAGTGATCATCGGTGCATCCTTTGTCCGGGATGAATCCGACCGTGAAGGCATGCGCGTTGCCGTGGGGCTGAAACGGGACCAGATGTCCGAAGTGGTCATCAACCAGCTTTACAAACACACCAATCTGCAGACATCATTCGGTATTATTTTTCTGGCGGTGGTGAACAACCGGCCGGAACTGCTTACCCTCAAGGATATTCTGGTGCATTTTATCGAGCACCGGAAAAACGTGATTGTCCGGCGGACCCGGTTTGACCTGAGAAAGGCGGAAGAACGGGCCCATATCCTGGAGGGGTTGAAAATCGCCCTGGACCATCTGGATGAGGTGGTGGCCCTGATCCGAAGATCCCGGTCCCCGGAAGAAGCCAAAACCGGGCTGATCACCACCTTTGATCTGACACCGGTCCAGGCCCAGGCGATCCTGGACATGCGGTTACAGCGGCTCACCGGTCTTGAACAGGAAAAAATCAATACCGAATACGCAGCCCTTCTCAAGGATATTGCCTGGTTCAGGGAAATTCTGGCCAGTGAGCAGGTGGTCAAAGGATTGATCAAAGATGAACTCACCGAATTGACCGAAGAATTCGGTGATGTACGCCGCACCCGGATTGTGGAGAGCACTGCCGACATCAGCATTGAGGATCTTATTGCCGAAGAAGACATGGTGGTGACAGTAACCCGTTCCGGGTATATCAAACGCAATCCCGTGACCCTTTACGCCAGCCAGCACCGGGGGGGCAAGGGAAAAACCGCCATGGGAACCAAAACAGATGATTTTGTGGAACATCTGTTTGTGGCATCCACCCATGCCACGGTATTGTTTATTACCAATTTTGGAAAAGTCTACCAGGCCAAGGTATATGAACTGCCCATGGCCGGCCGGTCCAGCCTTGGAAAGGCCATTGTCAACCTGCTCAATTTTGAGGAAGGAGAAACCCTGGCCACCCTGCTCACGGTGAATGAATTTATGGAAAACTGGTATGTGGTCATGGCCACCCGCAAGGGACGGGTGAAGAAAACCGATCTCATGGCCTATTCCAGACCCAGGACCGGAGGGTTGATCGGGGTGAAGCTTGCCCCAAAAGATGAGCTGATTGCCGCCCGGATCACAGACGGAAATATGGATATTTTTCTGGGTTCGGACGGGGGCAAGGTGATCCGGTTCCATGAATCTGATATCCGGACAACGGCCCGGGGTTCCATGGGGGTGCGGGGTATGCGCATTCCAGATGATGCCAGGGTGGTGGGAATGGAAGTGCTGGGAGAACAGCACACCTTTTTGACCGTAACGGAAAATGGGTATGGCAAGCGGACAGCGGTTGATGAGTACCGGGCCCAGACCCGGGGGGGCAAAGGGGTTTTTTCCATCAAAACCTCCAAACGCAACGGGAAAATGGTGTCGTTGGCCCTGGTGGATGACAATGATGAACTCATGATGGTGACTGACAAGGGAAAATTGATCCGCACCGACATCAGCGGCATCAATATCATTTCCCGCAACACCCAGGGAGTTCGGCTCATCAACCTGGGGGCCGGAGAAAAGCTTATCGGCATTGCCCGGCTTTTTGAACAGGACGAAGTGGAGGAAGATGACCTAGATGACGGAACCGAACCGGTCTAAAGCACCGCATAAGGGTGCAGGACACCGCAAACGCCTGCGGGAGCGGTTTTTTGCCGGCGGTCTTTCCGGGTTCCATGATTATGAAGTGATTGAGCTGTTGCTGTCGTTGAACACCCCTCGAAAAGACTGCAAACAGACAGCCAAGGACCTGCTCAAAGAGTTTAAAAGCTTTCAGGCCGTGCTGGAAGCAGATGTAAAGGATTTGTGCCGGGTGCCGGGGGTGGGCAAAGCCAATTGCCTGGGTATCCGCCTGGTCAAGTCTGTGGCGGACCGGTATCTGGAAGCAAAGATACTGGAACAAGATGTGGTCAACAATCTGGATGACCTGAAGGATTACTTGAATCACACCATCGGGTTCAAAGGCAGGGAGCATTTTGCCGCGGTTTTTCTGGATGCCAAAAACCGGGTTCTGGCATCGGAAATTTTGTTTTCAGGCACGTTGACCGCCAGTGCGGTCTATCCCCGGGAAGTGGTTGTAAAGGCACTCGGGCATCAGGCGGCTGCGGTCATTTTTGCCCATAACCATCCCTCCGGAGATGTGACGCCTTCATCAAGTGACAAAGACATTACCCGCAAATTATTGTTTGCCCTGGGGTTTGTGGGCATCACCGTTCATGAGCATTTGATTGTGGGCAGCCAGGGTGTTTTCAGTTTTGCGGCCCAGGGAATGATCGCACAGTTTCATAAGGAATTTAAAGACTCTGATGACTTTGGAGGATGAAAAACTGCCCCTGTGTTTTGGAAATCTTGAAAAAGTGTTTCCCATGCAGGAAAACGGCCTGCGCCAGACACCGGAAGACTGCTTTTTCCATTGCCCGGTCAAAACCCGGTGCCTGCGCCATGCCATGGCCACAAAAGACGGGACCAAAGTGGAAGAAGAAATGATTGACCGCAGCGAGCAGGCAGGGGTGATGAATTTTTTTGAGCGCTGGTCCAGAAAAAAACAGGTGCACAAGCGCATGCAGGCAAAGGAAAAAAAGGAGGAATAGATGAAATCAGTCAGGGATATACCGGTGGAAGGCAAACGGGTGTTTGTGCGGGTGGATTATAATCTGCCCATGGATGATCAGGGCAATATAACCGATGACAACAGAATACAGCAGACCCTGGATCTGATCGGTTATCTCAAAGACCGGCAGGCCAAAATCATTCTGGCCTCCCACATGGGGCGGCCAAAAGGAGGATATGATGCATGCTTCAGCCTGGCCCCGGCTGCCGCACATCTTTCTGAACTGCTGGGGCAGACCGTATTGTTTGCAAAGGACTGCATCGGAACCGCTGTCCGGCAACAGGTGGAAAATCTGCAAAACGCTCAGGTGCTGATGCTGGAAAACCTGCGGTTTCATTCAGAAGAAAAATCCAATGATTCCGGATTTGCCAAAGAACTGGCAGCCCTGTGTGATGTATATGTGAACAACGCCTTTGCCGTGTCCCACAGAGACCAGGCATCGGTCACCGGGATTGTGGCATGGGCCCCGGTCTCTGTTGCCGGGTTTTTACTTGAAAAAGAGGTCGGCACGTACTACGATTCTGTCCAAAATCCCCAAAGACCGCTGGTTGCGGTTATCGGGGGCGCCAAGGTGTCCGGCAAACTGGCGGCCCTGGAAAATATGCTCCAATTTGTGGACCAGCTGCTCATCGGCGGTGCCATGGCCAATACTTTCTTGAGCAGCCGGGGGGTGGACATCAAAGGATCTCTTGTGGAAACTGATCTGAAGGAAACCGCGGCCAGAATTATGCAAAAAGCAGAAAAAAAAGGCATTGATCTGTTGCTGCCCCGGGATCTGGTAGCTGCCGGGGCTTTTGAAAAAGATGCACCCAAAAAGACCGTTGCCCTTGATGCCATACCGGAGGGCTGGATGGCCATGGATATCGGACCCAACACCGCTGAACAGTTCAGTGCTGCCATACATAAGGCCAAAACCATTGTCTGGAACGGTCCCATGGGGGTGTTTGAAATGCCCGCCTTCCTGGAGGGAACCTGTGCCGTTGCCCGGGCCATTGCGGATGCAGATGCCGTCAGTATTGTGGGTGGCGGTGATACAGGACTTGCCGCCAGACAATGTGGCATTGTGGATCAGGTCACCCATGTATCCACCGGCGGGGGTGCTTTTTTACATCTGATGGAGGGCAAACAACTGCCCGGTGTTGCAGTTCTTGAAAAAACAGGATAATCAAATAGGGTCGGGTCTGGTTTTATATGAAAGCTGTTAGCCCTTAGCCGTTAGCTGTTAGCTATTAGTACGCAATTATTCGCTTCCAGTAAACAAACTTTTCCTTGCTGTTATCACCGTCTAACGCTTTCATACTTTGTTGTGCCCGCCAAGGCATGGGTGTTTATATGAAAGTGTTAGGTTTTAAGCGAATACTTGACGGGTGACTGCTTATACTTTTATCCTTCGTTGTGCCTGAGCACCCCGCAAACCGGCCCCGCAAACGCAACAAAACAAGAAGGAGTGATGATGGTTGACTTTTGCACCAAACGGGAATGTCTGAGCAGAGAAGACAGATTGAGAAGATCGTATTATGAAGTGCTGCGGGATGAACTGGATCAGTTTGTCATCGGATACTCCCTGGTTGGATCGTACAACAATTTTTTGCGCATGCGCACGCCCTATCCCTTTGTGGAACTTCGGGAACTCAAACCCCGGGCACGGATACCTTCTGTTGAATTTGATGCCCAGAATTCTTTTTTGATCATATTCTGTGAAGATGCTATTGATGACAAGCACAAAAAGTATATCCGGTATTTT
>JAIVHE010000080.1 GCA_020201255.1 Desulfobacteraceae bacterium | reverse complement strand
GATTCATTTCCAAAGGATCCAGTCCGAGATGGAACCGGATATTGCGGAAAATATCCTGCTTCAGTCTGTCGGCTTCAGACCCTGAACATTGGTTGCCGTCAACAAGATTATGGTGATGATCCAACATGAAATCCTCCTAAAACTGATTGGGTCCTTTGATAATCGGAATGTGACCTTGCAAATCAGCCTGGTATGTAAATTCTGTATATCATCCATTGTCCCGCGAAAGTGTTAATTGATCTCTTTGTATTTTTTCAAAAAAGCGCTGTTTCCTTTAAGAAAATCAATATCACTACTCACAGATATATTTTATTTCCAAACACAACAGATATTATCAGGTTTATGATTGCATTGGTATCCATTGTTTTTCATGGCCCGTAAAACTCATGAAGCGGATAATTTGTTGAGCTTCATTTTATGCTTTATCCAAAACCTCCCGCACCTTTTCCGTCATGTCCGCCATTGAAAATGGCTTTTGAATGAATGCGACCCCGTCATCCAGCACTCCCTGATGGGCAATGACATCGGCCGTATATCCGGACATGAACAACAGGCGAATGCCGGGGTAAAGTTCGCTGATCTGCCCGGCCAAGTCCCGGCCGTTCATCTCTGGCATGACCACATCCGTCATGAGAAGATGAATTATATCTGCATGGGCTTTTGCCAGGTCTATCGCCTCTGCGGGTGTGGCTGTGGATATCACCGAATACCCTTTCCGTTCGAGCATCATCCGGGTCATCCTCAGAATGGTGGGTTCATCTTCCACAGCAGCACAAAATCACCGGGAATAAAACCTGGATGTTCATTGCAGTATTCCACATCAAATGTTTTCTTTCCGGTTTCTATGGTGAGTTTGCCCACATCTGCAATGGCATCCCTGGCATTCACGCACAGATTTGCAAGGATCTGATCAATCTGGGTCGGGTCCATTTTAACAGGCCATAATCTTTTAGCAGGGTTCCAGGAAAGATCGATATCCTCTCCGATAAGCCGGCGCAGCATATTTAGCATACTCTCCACGGTATCGTTCAAATCGATCTGTTTGGGAGAGATGATCTCTTTTCTGGCAAAAGCCAGCAGCTGTTTTGTGATATCAGCCGAACGTTTGGCTGCTTTTTGAATCTCATTCAGGTCGGAAACCAAATCATTATCTTCATCCGTTTTCAACAGTGCCAGTTCCGTATGTCCCAGTATTATCCCCAGCATGTTGTTGAAATCATGGGCCACACCGCCTGCTAAGCGGCCCACTGATTCCATTTTCTGGGCCTGATTGAGTTGGGTTTCCATTTTTTTCAGATCGGTAATATCTGTGGCAATCTGCATCCGGACCAGGCGGCCGTCCGTCCATTCAATAGCCCGGTCGTAATTGATATAATACCTGCCTGTGACAGGATTCTTGTCATCCCAGATACAGACACCTGTCGGGTTTCCGTGTTTGTCGATCAGCTGATCATTGGTACAGCACTCGCAGGGTTCTGAATTTTTCCTGAAGGCACGGTAACAAACATCACCTGTTTTGTCCCCGCCAAAATCGGTTATCATCCTTTTGTTCATGAACAGGATTTCATAAGTGTCCATATCTGCCACATAAACGGTTGAGTCAATACTGTCCAGAATCGTCAGAATTCTTTCATGGGCCTGATTCAAATTCTCTTCGGCCAGCTTCCGTTCGGTGACATCCCATACGGTCGACACCATCAGATCCCTTTCGGGCAAGGGGATGTTTTTGGCTGTTATGAAAAAAGGTTTCCTGCCCGGACGAAAAACCGGGATATCCTCCCACTGCATCCGTTCAGGGTCATTGCTGGCGCAATCCTCAAGCACCCTTTTCTTGATCTTTTCCCTGAACGTCGCATCCGTATAGACGACTTCCCAGAAGTCGTTCGGTGCAGCCAATGCCTCCCGTGTGGTTCGGTAGAATGTGGCGAAGTTCTCGTTCATATATGTGAAATGTACTTCAGGATCAACCGAGTTGACGGCAACGCCCACTGGAAGATTATCCAATGTGGCTTTGATAAAGGCTTCCCGTTGCTCCAGCGCTTCAATAGCTTGTTTACGCTCCGTGACGTCCTCGAAAGTGGCATAAGACTGAAAGGGTTTTGTTTCTCCCGGTTGAAACAAGGGAATGGCAGTAATGGACAGCCAGCGATAGGTGTTCTTATCCGGATGAAACACGCCCCGGATAACTGGCCCAACAGTCTCTCCGGTAAGCAGGGCGATCATAGCCGGATGGTCTGTGCCTGAAACCTCCGTACCGTCTTCTTTGATCATTCTCCAGCGCATGTCCATGGACGTCTTGCCTTGCATCTGTTCGAAAGAAATGCCAAGAATCCTTTCCGCAGCGGGGTTGGCTGAGATGATAGCCCCGTCGTCTGTCTGATAAATGACCCCCTGGGCCATGGTCTCGAAGAGGCGGCGGTGCTTTTCCTCGCTATCCCGCAAGGCTTCCATGGCTTGCGTTGTCTCAACCATTGAACCGATAAGTATGGCTGTACTTTTGAGGCGTTTTTTCGCCATCTCAATAATATAGGGAGGGCGGGAATTATATGCCGTGGCTTCGCGGAGAAGGTCGTTGTAGTTGAGATGGTAGATATCAGCCAGCATCCTGAGTTTTTCAGGCTCTTTTGGTGGATCTCCATACCCGAAGTTGATCACCCCGATTACGCAAAGTTTACGCGAGGCACTGTCCATCATCCGGCACCAGCCTGAAGCAAAAATTCCGAAGGCATAATCGCCGTTTATTTCGTAGATTGCAGAGGAGGTCCCGAGCAAATCCAGGTAGTCGCTGGCAAATCTTTTCAACCGTTCGGGGCCGATGGATTTCAGGATAATGCCATCTTGATTCAATTCCGTCAGGTCACCATATCCCTGGTCGTGAGTTTCCGCCTGGGCTTCGATGTCCGAAATCGGATTCCTGGACAGCATCCATTCAATCCGTTTCAATTCTCCCTCGGCCTGTTTGCGTGCCGTAAAATCTCTTGAACTGAACAGGATTTCCTTTGGATTTTCAGCATCATCAAGAATGAATTTTCCTACAGTCTCAAACCAGAGATAGTCTCCATCTGCCCGGCGATACCTGTATTCGACCTTTCGGCCATCTTCCCTGTTGGCCAGGAACTCGGCAAAAGCGGTTGCCGCCTTATGGTAATCATCCGGGTGGACAAATTCCATGACGTTCCTGCCGACAAGTGAATCCGGATCGTATCCCAGGATACTGTGGGAAGAACCGACAAATTTGAAGTTGCCTTCCATGTCAGTCACGGCAACAAGGTCAGAGGTAGTGTCAATGATGTTTTGCAAAAGTTTGGTTTTCTCCCGCAGGGCCTCTTCCGCAAGCTTTTTTTCAGTGATATTCCGGATGGCTGAAATGTGTACCGCCCTTTTGACAAGATAGAAATGTTCGGAGGTGATATCTACTGATATTGACCCCCCATCTTTTGTCTGGTAGGCACGTTCTTTTTTTGATACCTTTTCCCGACACGCTCGGCGGGTCGCTTCAGGGGGACAGATCAGTCATTTTCATGGTTAACAGTTCTTGAACGGAATAACCGAATAATTGGGAAGCTTTATTATTACACTCCAAAATTTGGGTGGTATTGTTGTCTACCAAAAACATGGCATTCACACCCATATTAAAAAGCAGGCGGTATTTTTCCTCTCTTTCCCGCAACGTCTCTTCGGCCTGCTTGCGCTCGGTGATGTCGCGAATGTTGGCAAGTACAATATCCTTATCATGAAAGCTGATTTTCTGAATCGAAACCTCAGCATTAAATACGCTTTTATCTTTTGGTCTGCGGGCTTCCCACTCGAACAATAATTTTTCACCATGTAAAACTTTTTGCCATCTTTCCAGTAGAACTTTCATTGACATCCTGGAGCTGGAAACATCTTCAATAGTCACTTCAAGCGCGTCTTCTTTTGTCAACCCATACATCCGACACATCTTGTCGTTGACATCAAGAATGTTCCCCTCCAGATCATGAATAAAGATAGCATCTTGGGTATTGTCGAATATTGTTTTCAGGCGATCTTCTGCGAGATTATGTTCAGATTCGAATTTCTCCAGTTCCTGAACCCGTCTTTCCAAATCTTCATAGGTGGGTTTTTCAGCCATATATCATACTCGTTTATTGTCCGGATGCGGTTTGTAAAAAAAGGAAATTAAGCCAACCTGTCAGGTTCAAGTTTAACTTGCCCCATTGTTTCTGTCCAAACACACCTTATCAAGTTTTGAATATTTTTGGTATCCATTATTTTTCAGTGCCCTGAAAACACAACTAGTGGATAATGATACTTGAGCAGGAAAAATTGGTAACAGCTGTTATTGCGGGGTTTTCACATCAGTACAAAAATCCGAAGATCCACAGGGGTATTCTGGCCCGCATCCCATGTTCGATGCCGTCAACCGCCAAATAAGAATTCGGCAAATCTTTGATCTGCTTAAAAGTTTTGCCTTTACCGCCTACTTCAAAAATAAGGGAAGCATCCACCTGAAAATCACCTTTGGACGGGATCGTGATATGGTGATTCTCCCGGACCATGCAGATAAAAAACAATTCTCTGAGTGTACCTTGATTGACCTGCTGCGGATCACAGATGGCAATCGCCTGGTTGGGATTGTTCAGATAGATCTTTTCCGGTTTTTCCAGGCCCCGGATACTTTTATTTGCTTTTTGCAGGCAGGTAATGGCCTGACCGTCATCGAGATGAATCAGGTAGGTTTTCAATGTTCTTTCATCGCCGATATCGATGATCTGTTTCAACCGCTTCATGTCCGGTGTGAATGGTGCGGATCTGGCAATGGCGGCAAGCAGCCGTTTCAATTTCTGAATGCCGGCACCGGACAGTCCGGGGTGAATGGCCGGCAGATCATTTTCTATTGTGGTATGCAGGCCTTGTTCAAGGGTGAAAAAATAGGTATATTTCTCTGGATGTTCCAAAAAATAAGGAAAATAACCATATCTCAAATATTGTTCAAATACCGGCAGTATTTTCAAGCCCTGGTCTTCGAGTTTTCTTGTGATCTCAAGACTGTGTCTGTCGTGATTTTCAAGAATGGTTGCCATATCAAGGGCAGGAAGATCTATCTGATATTTCAACGCGATAAACTCCCGCAGCGACAGACCGGCCATCTGATAGGTAACAGCCCTGCGGCTCAGATCATGACTGCCTTTATGGATTCCCAAAGCTGAACTGCCGGATACAATCAGCTTGAGATCCGGAAATGAATCATAAATGCTTTTCAATTCTCCTGACCAGCCCGGATATTTGTGGATTTCATCCAGACACAGCAGCTGTCCACCGTATTGTACAAATTCCTGTGCGGTTTCATACAAGGAATGGCCAACCATCAGAAAATGGTCCACAGGCACATACAAGGCGGTTGTGTTCAGTATATCATCATCAATAAATGCATGGATATACTGGATCATTGACGTGGTTTTTCCCACACCCCGCTGACCGGAAATCATGGAAAACCGGTTTTCAAGGTGATGCTTTGATAGAAAATCCCGTTTGAACGGACGGTTGAACGTGCGCAGGATGGTGCGGTGGTGATGGATCAGTGCTTCAATCATTATATCTACAGCTTGTTAGGATTTTAAAACTAATATACCTCAAAAATTTTAGGTATGCAATCCTAATTTATATTTGTATACACTTTAGTGACACTTTGGTCAATGAAAAGGGTTTTCACACCCTCGCATGCCGGTGAGGATCAGTCCGATTTTCCGGGTCAGAGGGCTTCGATAATACGTCTTTGTCCAGAAGCAGCGCCGTGTCTGAAAAAACTTCTAACGCTTTGCTTCAAGATTCGCTATCTCTTTTTTTAAATCGTCTATCCTTCTGTCTAAATCGAAATCTTTGCCATCGGTGACAGGAAATTCTTTTGCCTCTTCCAAAATCTTCAGCCTCTTTATAAGGGATAGTGCCTCATCGTCCATTTTTCTGATCGAAAGCGCCATTTCCATTCCGATGTAACCCACCATCCTGTCGGGATATTGGCGGATCAACTCCCGCATCACTTTTTCACCGGCTTCTTGATCTCCAGACCGACAATAACATTCTCCAAGAGACGATTTGAATTGACTGACAAATAAAGCATCTTCATCTTCAAAGAAGGCTAAAAATTCCTTCAGATAGGCCACGCCGAGTTCCGCAAATTCTTTTGAGTCAATCGACGCGTTTATCAGTTCCATTTCAAAATCCTGGCACCAGTTGAAAAACGACTGGGATCCATTGAATTGCACGTCGATCTCATCAGTAGACCTGTTGGCCAAATCGTAATCGGTCTTAAACGTCTCCCACACCCTCATCCATATGCGGCATGTTTCAAATTGGTCTTTATATAATTGTTTATATCCCCTCTCAATCCAGTCATCCAGCATTTCAATGGACACCTTGGTCAATTTTTTTTCATCATATAATCTTTGCCATAGCATGCATGCGGCCAGACCGGTGGCATCGGAAACGTCCTTTTCGTAGGATTTCATCTGTTTCGGCCACAAATTATCGGCAACCTCCCAGGCAGAAACCATTTTTTCACATATGGCAAGAAATTGTTCCTGGTCATAGTGGACTCCCCGTTGAGATAATTTTTCAATCAACTGCTCTGTAGACAGCGAACGCATCCGTGAAACCGAAACCGTGAGCCTTTTTTTAAGTTCAGGACGGTCAAGAAACAATTCCTGCACTTGTTGCTCTGCTGGATCACACATTTTGGCCAAAATATATGGACGAATTTGGGTTCCCAAAGCCTTCGGGGGTCTTTTCTGACTGATTTCCAGGGGAGCCGGTTGAATAAAACCGTTATGATCAGAATGCATTCGTTTTGTCTGTTGATCATTATTCAAACAACATTTCTTATATTTTTTGCCACTACCACAGGGGCACGGTTCATTGCGGCCTATCTTCATAATTTCCTCATAACGTCAGTGATTAGCTCAAGCATTTAAATGGTATCTGTAATAAATCCGGTCGGTGAATACTCAACCATCGGATAATTTATGGTTGAGCAGGGGAAATTGGTAACGCCCGCCATCACCGGTGGCAAAACCGGAGCAAAGCGGAGATTTTGGCATCCGGTGGATGGCCTGGCTATCACTCTTCGACCGAACGCCATTGGTTGAAATCAAAACGGTATCCCGCTTTCATCTTCCGCTGTCTCTAATTCAGTGGCCGAATCCGACTCAAAAATAGAGTCTTCCTCCGGCATCAGCTCCCACATTTCATTCTGGTGAAGCCAGATGGGATCAGCATTCTCCTCGATAAACTGATCTACCGGTATGCCATCCACAGTCGGTGGCCGCTTTATTCTGACTTGCTTGCCGTTCATAAAGACCCACTGGTATTTTTTTTGTCGCTCGGCCTTCGCGGCTTTCTTTGCACGCTTTTGAGCCAGCGTGAGCTTTTTCTTAACCTTTACCATATCTCAACTTTTTGATGCTAACAAGTTCATGTGTGGATCAGCATACCCCGTAAAAAAAATTATAAAACTGTATATTATGCTAAAATGAAAGAAACGCAGAACTGTGTATCATCATTATATCTGACTTCTTTTTTGAAATAATAAAATCAAAACCCGATCTGTATTTTTTTGCATTTTCCAAAACCTTAGAAGTTGCATAACTTGCCCAATCTTTTTTGTGTTAACGGACCATAGCAGGTATTGAATATTTGCCCTAGTCTTGATTCTTAGAATCATCAAGGATACTAAAGGTATCTGCAAAAATTTATTCAATATTATATTTCATAATCTTCCCTGGAAGTCCAGACTTTAAAACATTAACCATCTTGCAACTATCATGAATTCCCCCAAA